>JAEUTR010000368.1 GCA_016787365.1 Bacteroidia bacterium | reverse complement strand
AAAACAATAATAATTTCAAAAAATAATTCTATGCCTGATTCTTCAATTTCACCATCGTTAAGATAGTAGCAATACCTACGGTTTGTCCTGCTTGGTCAACCGCATCGTATTTTTCTAAGACTTCAGGAGAACTTGCATCATAAATATCAACTACCCATTTTACAATTCCCACTTTCACATCTTCGCCATTTGCTGCGGTTAATGGCTTATCGTTTTCCAATTTTTCTTTACAAGTAAATTTTACACCAATGGTCATACCCGGGTAAATTGGACGAGTAAAACGACACTCATCAATACCATAGTTTAATAACACTGGACCTTTTGGTGGATCTACAAATAAACCTGCTGCCTTTGATAAAATAAAATATCCGTGTGCTACTGTGCGTTTGAAAATTGTTCCCTCTAAAGCATCGGGTTGTAAATGCGCATAAAACTTATCTCCTGTTAGGTTAGCGAAGTTCACTAAATCATCTTCGCTTACGGTATGAGTTGGTGTAATGGTTGTTTCTCCTACTTCTAAATCTTCGAAATACTGACGGAACGGATGAACATCTTTAATAATCATTTTAGCTCCAACCTGGTAGCTATTTAAAATAGCTGTAATCATACTTGGTGAACCTTGAATAGCAGTGCGTTGTAAATAATGAAACACACCACGTTTTCCTCCCATCTCTTCTCCACCACCTGCTCTTCCTGGACCACCATGCACTAACATTGGCATTGGCGAACCATGACCGGTACTTTCTTTAGCACAGTCTGCATTTAATACTAAAATACGACCATGCATACAAGCCGCACCAATGGTGTATTTACGAGCAATGGTTTCGCTTGCTGTAACAATAGAACTTACTAAACTTCCTTTACCCATTTTTGCTAACTGAATCGCATCTTCAATCGTTTTGTATGGCATAATGGTACTCACAGGACCAAAAGCTTCTACATTATGACAATCCGTATTGGTAAATGGTTTTTCGTTTAAGAAAATAATTGGCGGCATAAAAGCCCCTTTGTGTTTATCAGCACCTTTTACTTCAAAGTTTTCGAAATTACCAATGATGATTTTTTGCGTTTTAGAAAGTAGTTCAACTTTTTCTTTGACTTCAATTAATTGCGATTGCCCAGCTAAAGAGCCCATGCGAACACCTTCCACATTCGGATCACCAATCACATTTTGCGCTAAGCGTTTGCCTAAAGCAATTTGCACATCTTCTACCATGTTCTCAGGGACAATGATACGACGCACAGCCGTACATTTTTGTCCTGCCTTAGTGGTAATTTCTCTCGCTACTTCTTTAATAAAAATATCAAACTCAGGCATAGCCGGTGTAACGTCAGTTCCCAACACACAGCAATTTAATGAATCAGCTTCCATATTAAAATGAACCGCCTCTTGCAATAAACGTGGATGTGCTTTCAACATTTTACCAGTTGATGCAGAACCTGTAAAGGTTACTGTATCCTGACTTTCTACATGTTCTAAAATTCCATTAGCGCTACCACAAATTAATTGCAAAGCACCTTCTGGTAAAATTTTACTCGCGATAATTTCTTTTACAACCGCTTCCGTTAAAAAAGACGTTAAGGCTGCAGGCTTCACAATAGCTGGCACTCCTGCTAACCAGTTCACCGCTACTTTTTCTAACATACCCCAAACCGGGAAGTTAAAAGCATTGATGTGTATAGCTACGCCTTCTTTTGGCACACAAATATGGTGACCAATAAACGTATTGTTTTTTGACAAACGTGCTACATCGCCCTCATAACAATAAGTTTCGTTAGGAAACGATTTACGTAAAGATGCATAAGTAAATAAATTACCGATACCGCCTTCAATGTCCACCCAGCTATCTACGCGGGTAGCACCTGTTGCCCAGGAAATTTTATAAAAATCTTCTTTTTTACTTTGTAAGTGCAAGGCTAAAGCCTTTAACATTAAACCTCTTTGTTGAAAGGTCATGTTGCGAAGCTTTGGTCCACCAACGGTACGCGCGTAATTGCACATAGCGGCAAAATCTAATCCTTTGCTACTAACGGTGGCAATTGCCTCACCTGTAATAGCGTTATATAATTCCTGCCCGTTTTCGGAACCAGCAGCCCATTGCCCTAAGGCGTAGTTTTGTAATTTGTTCATAGTAATAGTGAGAGATAATACGCATTAAATATAAAAAAAATGGGGGAATAAACAGGGATTTTTTATGCTTTAATTGAGGGAAAACCAGATTTGATGGTTTCCTGAAAATGGTTAAATTTGGTAAACATGAACGCTAATTGCAACTTTTATAAATATAATTGTATTACTACAAATTACTTATAAGATAAATTATACTAAATGAAAAGAATTGTAGAATGTGATTTTATAGAAGCGAGAAAATATTTTTTAAAAGAGAAATGCTATTTTAATTTTGATTTACCGCAGTATTTTGAATTTCAAAAATTAATAGATAAAATATCTGAAAAATTATCTGAAAATAATCTTTCTAAATTTTATAGTGATACTAGTTATATTGATGGGCTTGGAGTATCAAAAACAAAATTAAATAAGCCTTGCAATTACGAAAACGTAAACTATAAATTTTTAAATAATAAAGATGGGAAGTTTGCTTGGCGTCCTTTTCAATTAATACATCCAGCATTATATGTTTCATTAGTTCATAAAATAACTGAAAAAGAAAGTTGGGAATTAATAATAAATCGTTTTAAAGAATTTGAAGTCAATTCAAAAATAAAATGTACTAGTATTCCATTAATTTCAGAGACCGAATTATCTGATAAGGCTGCTACTGTAAGTAATTGGTGGCAAGCTATAGAACAACAATCTATTGAATTAGCTTTAGATTATGAGTATGTATTACATACTGACGTGACTGATTGTTATGGGTCAATATACACTCACTCTGTTGTTTGGGCATTACATACAAAAGAAATTGGCAAAAAAGAAAGAGGATTTCATTTAATTGGGAATATTATTGACAAGCATTTACAAGATATGGCATTTGGTCAAACAAATGGCATACCTCAAGGAAGTGTATTAATGGATTTTATTGCTGAAATGGTGCTGGGATATGCTGATTTAGAATTAAACGAAAGAATAAAAAATTTAACTCTTGGGGATTATCAAATAATAAGATACAGAGATGATTATCGTGTGTTCTCTAATAACCCTCAAGATGCAGAATTAATAATGAAGCATTTAACAGAAATTTTAATAGATCTTGGCATGCGATTTAATACCCAGAAAACTTTGGTTTCAAGTAATGTAGTCAAAGATTCCATTAAACCTGATAAATTGTATTGGATTACAAATAACAAAAGAACAAAAAGTTTACAAGCACATTTATTGATAATACACGAACTTTCATTAAAATTTCCAAATTCTGGCAGTTTAAGTAAAGCGTTAAATAAATTTTATAAACGTATCCATAAAATATCTGAAACTAATCAAAATATTCTTGTTTTAATTAGTATAATCGTCGATATAGCTTTTAAAAGCCCAAGAACATATCCAATTGCATCAGCTATTTTAAGCAAATTCTTGTCATTAATCGATAATTCAAGAATTCAAGAACAAATTTTAGAATCAATTTTTGCGAAATTTGATAAAATTCCAAATACGGGTCATATTCAACTATGGCTTCAAAGGGTTACAATCAAAATAGAAAGATTAAAATTATACAACGAGACTCTCTGTAAAAAGGTAAATGAATCTACAATATCTCTTTGGAATTCCGATTGGTTAAATGATGATTTTAAAACACTAATTTCTGAAGAGCCAATTATAAATGAAGAAACAATTGATAAAATCGATAAGATTATTGAGTTAGAAGAAGTCGAATTGTTTGGTACAAAAACAAGTTACGAATATTAACCTAGTTGTCGCGGATTTGTAATCTGTGATTAAAAAAATATTAAAAAAACAAATGAACAAAGACATCCAAGCCTACCACAAATCACAAACAGCAGAAGACAAAGCCATTTGTGATGTATTGCATGATGAAATTTGTAAGCATTTACCAAAAGCAGAAAATAAAATTTGGCATGGTCATCCCGTTTGGTTTTTGGATGGTAATCCTATTGTAGGTTATAGTAAATTAAAAGCAGGTTTACAGCTGATGTTTTGGAGCGGCGTTACTTTTGAAGAAGAACAGTTAGTGCCAGGCAAAAGCGGTAAGTTTAAAGATGCTTCTATTACTTATACATCTGTCGAGCAAATTAATACTAAAGACTTAAAACGTTGGTTAAAAAAAGCCAATGATAT
>JAEUTR010000366.1 GCA_016787365.1 Bacteroidia bacterium | reverse complement strand
CTTAAAATATTATTTACCAAGCAAAATAATTCTTTCTATTACATTTTTCATTTTTGTAATTTCATTATCTCCTTTTATAATATAATCAAAGGCGCCATACTTCATAGCATCAACTGCTATATTAACATTTTCTTGATTGGATATAATTATAACATAAACATTTAATTGAGATTGTTTAATTTTTTTAAGAATGTCAAAGCTGACAGCGTCTTCAACCGAATGATTTAAGAAAATTATCTTAGGTTTTTGATGAAGGTTATTTAAACATATAACTCCGTTTAAAAACAGATTTATATTTCGATAACCAAAATTTTCTAAGCCTTGTCGGTACTCATTTAATGTAACCAAATCTCCATCAACCAAAAATACCTTTATATTGTGTGCCATATAAGAACCACAATACCATATTCGTGCCTGATTACAAGTTACTGTTTTTTAGCTATTTACAAAAAGAGGATGCTTTTATTATTCCAAAAAATGGAATTTTTTCCAAAAAACACATACTAAACAATTTCATTCCGCAATTGATTGAGAACGTTATTTAACACCATGCAAAAAAAAGTTATTTGTTTTTTTAACTCTTCTGAATCAAGTCCATCTTTAGATTGTTTTTCGATATACCGTATAGGTTCTCTTAATAGATCAATTCCCATTAAATCAATACCAGGTTTGATACGATGTGAGATACTATGCACTATTGAAAAGTTCTTATGTTCATATGCTTCCATAATTTGAGAGAGAGATTCCTCCGACTGCTCAATAAAAATAGTAATCATTTTTTTGCAATAAACATCATTATTTCTACTAATAGATTTTAGTTGGCTTAAATTATAAAGTTTTTGTTGATCATCAATCTTTTCGGAAACATCGGTAACGGATATTTGAGAATGACTTTGAGTTAGTTTAAAAATAGCATTTAGCAATTTTTCTTCTTCAAAAGGCTTCGTTACACAATCATTCATTCCTATATTTAAACACTGTTCAAGTTCACTTTTAAATGCATTAGCAGTCAGAGCTATAATAGGCGTTGATATTTTTAACGTATTTCGAATAATCATAGTACTTTCAAAACCATCCATTATTGGCATTTGCAAATCCATTAAAATAATATCAAATATTTTTCCTGATTTTAAAATATGAATAGCATCAAGTCCATTCTCAGCTTCTGTTATATTACAATTAAAATGACTCAGCGTATTACTTGCAACTAATCTATTAAATTCATTGTCTTCTACCAATAAAACATCCAATGATTTACCTGTATTTGCTATTGAAATAATATCATCTTTTAATAGTTTGGATGAATCTCCTGTAGGAATTAAAAATTTCATAAACACTTTAGTCCCATCATTTTTTTTACTTTTAATTTCAATAGAGCCATTCATTAATTGAATCAATTCTTTTGTAATGGTCATTCCTAAACCAGAGCCTCCATATTTTCTTGATGTAGAAGTATCTTCCTGTGAAAATTTATTAAATATATTTTTCAAGTAAGACTCATCCATTCCTACTCCGGTATCAATAACGGAGATATAAACAGCCTGATACCCGGGATGTAAATCTTCAACGTTGTATTCTACAGTTATGCCTCCATAATCGGTAAACTTAACAGCATTTCCTATAAGATTTAAAAGTATTTGTCTAAACCTTGAAGAATCTCCTATGAATATAACATTCTTATTTTCAAGATGATTAATTTTCAAATAAAGTCCCTTCTCAGCGCATTTAGCAAGCATAATTGATTTAACATCGTTTAATATTTTTTGTAAATCAAAGTGATGCAAATCTAATTGTAATTCTCCTGCTTCAATTTTAGAAATATCCAATATATTGTTCAATACAGATAACAAATGTTGAGATGCAATTGAAGTATTTTCAACATAAGTTTCCTGCTTAGGAGATAGTTTTTCTTTTGACATCTCTCTAATCATGCCTATTATTGCATTGAGAGGTGTTCTTATTTCATGGCTCATATTTGCCAAAAAAGCTTCTTTTGCTTTAGATGATTCTTCTGCTTTACTTTTTGCCAATTCTAAATCCAGTTCAAGTTGTTTCTGTTCAGTTATATCCAAATGAATACCAATTGAACCAATTATATTACCAGCATTATCATAATTAGGAGCTCCGCTAATCATCCACCATCTCAATTCTCCTTTTTTATTTTTTACAGGA
>JAEUTR010000355.1 GCA_016787365.1 Bacteroidia bacterium | reverse complement strand
TTACCATTTAGTGAATGATTTTAGAAAATTAACCAAAGAGGAAGCATTGCGCTTCCTCTTTGGTTTTGATTAATTGGCAACAGTTAATACTGTTGTTTTATTACCAGGATTTATCTTAGCTTTTAACATAGCCATTTCGTTACTAATTCTTTTTGGTAATACCTTACCATATATTTGCTTAGTGCGCATCGATGCATGACCTAACATGCCAGAAGTAGCTTCCATTGAAATCCCATTTAAAAGACAAACAGTAGTTGCAAAGGTATGTCGGGCTAAATGGTGCGTTAGGTTTTTATTAATATCACAGATGTCGGCAATTTCTTTTAGATAAGAATTGAAGCGCTGATTAGTAAGCATTGGTAACAAAGTACCATTTGCAACTGCCTTTGGATGATTTTTGTAAAGCTCTATAATTTCATGAGCTTTAGGAAGAATTGGTATTTGAGCCTGTACGTTAGTTTTTTTACGTTCAATAATTATCCAATCTTCTCCATCAATGCCTTTGGTAATATTATTACTAGTTAGTTCGTAAGCGTCTGAAAATGCAAGCCCTGTATAACAAGCAAAAATAAATAGATCCCTAACAGTTCTTAAACTTGCATTATGAATGTTTTTGTTTTCAATAATGTACAATTCTGCTTCGGTTAAATAGCCTCTATCTTTTTTTACAAACTTAGGTTGAAACTTCATAAATGGGTCAGATTCTAGCCATTCAAATCTTACGGCCATTGAAATAATTTTTCTTAATCGTTCGATATGTTTCATCACTGTATTATTACTGCAGGGCTTTTGGTTTTCTCCCGGAACATGATTTCTTAAAAACATATCATAGTCCATTAGAAATTTAAAGTTCAGCTGCGATAATTTTATGTCGTCAACTTTTAGTTTGTCCTTTAAAAATTCAGCAACATATTTTTGTGTGGTGTAATAATTTTTTGCAGTGCCAGGCATTAAATGATTGTTCATGTTTTCGTTGTGATAAGCAACAATTTCTAACAACGTTTTTTCTTTTTCTGCATCATCATCAACGCCAAGAAACATTTTTTTAATTGCTTCAGCTGAAATTGGCAACTTGTCAATTTGCATTTTGCGATAGCAATTATGCAATTCGGTTCTTACCTCTGCGATGTAATTGTTTAATGCTTTTGTTTCAAGGTCGGGACCTGAAACTATTTCTTTGTTTTTATTCCATCTAGCAACTGGAATTCTGTGTTTCAAAGAAATTTCTTTACGAATACTGTTTGCGGTAATACGAACTACCAAAGGCGCAAAACCGTCTTTTTGCTTTTGAGTTTTAGGATAAAAAATTAATCCAAATGAATTTGCCGTTCTCATAATTTAGTTTGTTTAAGGGTTTGACAATAGGTCCCTTTTGGTCCCAAAATCAAACTGTATTAAACTGAATCAAATTAACTTAAACCCTTGATTTTATTAGGTTGTAGCTAATTAGGGACCTAATATATGATTTTAGATTAGGTAACCGAATTAGTCCCTACAATGATGGTTTATCTTGATATATTATGATGTAGTAAAATTAAAAAAGCCTCTGAAATCGTTGATTTCAGAGGCTTTTGAATCATTTTTAAAAAACACTGTTAGTGTTTTAGTCGGGGTGGCCAGATTCGAACTGACGGCCTCCACGTCCCAAACGTGGCGCGATACCGGGCTACGCTACACCCCGCTTTTTTATAAAAAATTTAACTAAAAATACCTTATAAAAAATTAGAGTGCAAAGATATAATTTTTTTTATTCAAAAAAAGAAAAACATGATTTTTTTTATAAAAAAAAGAGCTGAAGTATACCTCAACTCTTTTTTTATAAATAGCAATTGTTTGATTTATTATTTTTCTATAACAAATTTCTTAGTAATAGCTTTACTGTTTTCCATTCTAACCTGATAGAAATACAAACCTGAACTTAAATTACTTAAGTTAATATCAACCTTGTTATTTCCTGCATTTCCTGTTAAAGAAGTTTTATACACTTCCTGACCAACGGAATTAAGTATTGCAATATCCATTTTTGAATTTTCAACTAATACAACTTCAATAGTAGTATTTGATATTGCAGGGTTAGGGTATAATTTTAAATTAGAAACTACAGAATTAGATTCTTTAACTCCTGTAGGAACAGGGCAAGCTCCTAAATCAGCTACCGGAACTTTAACATAAACAATCTCATTATCTTGATCTACATTAAGAGGATCCACATCTGCTCCTGTAGCTGGTGGAACTGAAAATCCAGGATATATATCTCTTTGATAAACAATATGAAGATTTCCATCAACATTTTTAGCCATTGAAGCATACATTCCTTCATAAAAAAGTGCATCTGTTGGTACAATATTTAACGGAGCTGTAAAATTAACTCCTCCATCACATGATTTCATTACAAAAACCTGTCTTACAGCTTTTGAATCATCTGCTGTTGCCGGTGCATTATCAAGAATACTGGAATATGACATATAGAGTGTATTTGACGCATCAAATGCTATCTGTGGATAAGAGGTTAAAGACGTATAATACGTTCCAAATGGCCATTCGCCTTGCGGAACTGTCGGTACATCTAGTTGCCCATTACCATTTTGATCTTCAATAGCAGCAATCATTTGCCCTCCTACATTCTGAGGCATATTTTCATTCCATAAGTATAAACCATCAGTAAAAGGGAAAAAACTTAATCCTTGCCCTGCTCCTGTTCCTGGAGTTGTACACAAAACTCTCATACCTCCATAAGAAACATATGCTAATCCATTATTATCAAGAGCTACAGCAATACTACCATCTGTTGTAGTTAATGTATCTGCAACATTATCTGAATTAATATCTGTTGTTGTTGTGGCTGAATTATATTTTGCTATAGGAAATTTT
>JAEUTR010000353.1 GCA_016787365.1 Bacteroidia bacterium | reverse complement strand
GGAAATTGTTAAAGGTTCGGGTGTAATTCCCGGTGAATTATTGGCAAAGGTTAACTCCCCGGCCGATCTTAAAAAACTGAAAGAAGAGCAATTGGAGCAATTCTGTACAGAGTTGCGTCAGTTTATCATCGACATCGTATCCGTAAAAGGTGGCCACTTTGGTGCTTCTTTAGGCGTTGTTGAGCTTACAACTGCTTTACATTATGTATTTAATACACCTTACGACCAGTTAGTGTGGGACGTAGGCCATCAAGCATACGGGCATAAAATTATTACAGGTCGCCGTGATGTATTTCACACAAACCGTATTTATAAAGGCATTAGCGGTTTTCCAAAACGTTCAGAAAGTGAATATGACACCTTCGGTGTAGGTCACTCTTCCACATCTATTGGCGGAGCCTTAGGTATGGCTGTTGCTAGTCAGTATTTAGGATTAAAAGATAAACAACATATTGCGGTTATTGGCGATGGCTCTATGACTGCCGGTCAGGCTTTTGAAGCATTAAACCACGCAGGTATTTCAAATAGTAATTTATTAGTAGTTTTAAATGATAACTGTATGAGCATTGACCCTAATGTTGGTGCTTTAAGAGATTATTTAACCGATATCACTACTTCACACACTTACAATAAAACAAAAGATAAAGTTTGGGATTTGCTTGGAAAGATTAGCAAGTTCGGGCCAAATGCTCAAGAAATCGCTAGTAAATTAGAGAATGCCGTTAAAACGTCACTATTAAAACAAAGTAATTTATTTGAGTCTTTAAAGTTCCGTTATTTCGGTCCAGTTGACGGGCATGATGTGGTTCGTTTAACCAAAATCATGGCCGATTTAAAAGATATTCCTGGTCCAAAAATATTACACGTTTTAACTAAAAAAGGAAAAGGTTATAAATTCTCTGAAGAAGGAAATGAAACGGTTTGGCACTCACCAGGTTTGTTTAACAAAGAAACTGGGGAAATTATAAAAGTAATTCCAAAAGAACCTCAACCTCCAAAATACCAAGATGTATTTGGACATACCATTGTAGAATTAGCTGAACAAAATAAAAAAATAATGGGCATTACGCCTGCTATGCCAAGTGGTTGCTCATTAAACATTATGATGAAAGCTATGCCTGATCGTGCGTTTGACGTAGGTATTGCAGAACAACATGCTGTTACGTTTAGTGCAGGTTTAGCAACACAAGGTATGATTCCATATTGCAACATCTACTCTTCGTTTATGCAACGTGCCTACGACCAAGTGGTGCATGATGTAGCTTTACAAAATTTAAAAGTAGTATTGTGTTTAGATAGAGGTGGAATTGCTGGTGCAGATGGACCAACACACCATGGTGCTTTTGACATTGCTTATTTTCGTTGCATTCCAAATATGATTGTGAGTGCTCCAATGAATGAAGAAGAATTGCGTAACTTAATGTACACAGCTCAATCAGATGAAGTAACTGGGCCATTTAGCATTCGTTATCCTCGCGGTAATGGTGTAATGGTGAACTGGAAAACACCTTTCAAGAAATTAGAAATTGGAAAAGGACGTAAATTAAAAGATGGAAAGGAAGTAGCCATTTTATCATTAGGTCATCCTGGAAACTTTGCTGCAAAGGCTATTGAAAAATTAGAAGCAGAAGGTATTACGCCTGCTCACTACGATTTACGTTTTGCTAAACCACTAGATGAATCGATGTTACACGAAGTATTTGCTCGCTACAAAAAAATCATTACCATCGAAGATGGAACGATTGTAGGTGGTGTTGGTAGTGCTGTTTTGGAATTCATGGCCGAAAATAATTACAGTGCACAGGTAAAACGTTTAGGTATTCCTGATAAATTTATCGAGCATGGTGAGCCAAACGAATTATACCAAGAGTGCGGTTTTTCGGTTGAACAAATTCATAACGAAGTTTTAGAAATTTTAAAAGAGAAAAAAGCAGCTAAGGTTGCCGGTTAATTTTTCTTTATAACACTTATTTAAAGCGACTTAACCAAAAATTAAGTCGCTTTTTTATTTAACAGAAATTTTATTTTAATCCTCCCTTGTTTTCGCTAAATTTGTGTAAATACCAATAAATTGGCTTCAGAGCAAAACATATTAATTTATAAACTCGATGAGTTTATTCGCAAGTATTACAAAAACCAACTCATTAAAGGGTTGTTGTATACAAGCGGATTATTAGTGGCAGCGTTTTTGTTTTTAGTAGTAGCCGAATATTTTGCAGAATTTGGAACAACCACTCGTACCGTTTTATTTTATTCATTTTTAATAGCTAGTGCTTTTGTATTATTCAAGTACATTGCTATTCCTGTTTTAAAATTAAATAAATTAGGCGAAGTTATTTCATACGACGAGGCTGCTAATATTGTAGGAACTCATTTCAATAACATCAATGATAAATTATTAAACACTCTTCAGTTACAGCGCAACTCGGGCTCCATTTTATCTCCCGATTTATTAACGGCTAGCATCAATCAAAAAATGGAGGAGCTTAAACCTATTCCCTTTACTTCAGCCATTGATATTAGTGAAAATAAAAAATATTTAAAATTTGCATTGCCTCCCATTGCTTTAATGTTACTTGTATTGGTTATTAAACCAAGTATTATTAAAGATGGAACCGAACGTATTATGTTTCATCAAACCTATTTTGAAAAAGCTGCGCCTTTTCAATTTGCAATTAATAATAAATCTTTAGAAGCTATTCAGCAACAAGATTATGTGTTGGAATTAAAACTAAATGGCAGCGAAATTCCCAACGAGGTTTTTATAAATGTAGATGGTGTTGATCACAAAATGGAAAAAGTGGATAATGTAAACTATACCTACACATTTAAAAACGTTCAAAAAAACACAGACTTTGTGTTTAATGCAGCAGGTTTTAACTCTAAGTCGTATGAGTTAAGCGTATTGCCCAAACCTATGTTAATGAAGTTTGATGTTCAATTAACGTATCCAGTTTACCTCAACAAAAAAAACGAAACCGTTTCCAATGTGGGCGATATGCAATTACCTCAAGGAACCAAAATGCAATGGGTATTTCATACTAAAAATACTGATAATATCTTTTTAAATTTTGCAGATACATTAGTTGATATTTCTCGTTCATCAGAAGATGAATTTGCTTTTTCAAAACGCATGATGCAAAGCACAAGTTATAGTATCAAAACCATGAATCATTTTTTAAAACAAAATCCTGATTCCGTGAATTATACAATTAATGTTGTACCTGATCAAGTTCCATTAATTGATGTAAGCGAAAAAACAGACTCATTAAATCCAAAAAATATTTATTTCTCAGGTACCATAAAAGATGATTATGGATTTACTCGCTTAGCCTTTAAATATGTTCATTACACCCAAGATTCAACCGGCAAAGCCATTGTGAAAAACGGAGAACAGATAATGAGTGTAAACAAAACTCAAATCACTCAGCCTTATTATTATTTTTTAGATGCGTCTCGTTTTGATGTATTGCCAGGAGACAAAATTGAATACTATTTTGAAGTGTGGGACAATGATGGCGTTACAGGTTCTAAATCTGCTAAAACACAAACCATGTTATTTAAAGCGCCTACGATTGATGAGTTAAATCAGGCAACTGATAAAAACAATTCGGAAATTAAAAAAGATTTAGATGATGGCATTAAAAAAGCAAAAGATTTACAAAAAGACATTAACGACCTCAGCAAAAAATTAACCGAGAAAAAACAAATGGGTTATGAGGAAAAGAAAAAATTAGAGTATATTCTAAAAAAACAAAATGAATTAAAAAATAAAATAGAAGAAACTAAGCAAGAAAATCAACTTAATAATCAACAACAGCAAGAGTTTACACCTCCAGATGAATCCTTATTAGAAAAACAAAAACAATTAGAACAGTTGTTTGAAAATATCATGACCCCTGAAATGAAAAAATTATTTGATGAGCTAAACAAAATGCTGGATAAATTGGATAAAAATCAGGTACAGCAAAAATTAGAAGAATTAAAACTCTCAAATAAAGATATGGAGAAGGAGTTAGATAGGACTCTGGAAGCCTTTAAACAGATGGAAGTAGAACAAAAGCTACAACAAGCTATTGACAAACTAGATGAACTAAAAGACAAACAAGATGCCTTGAAGAAAGAGACTGAAGGGAATAAAGAGACCAAAGAGAATCAGGACAGTAAAGACAAAAAAGACGAGAACAAAACAGATAACAAGGATAATAAAGACGAAAATAAGTCAGATTCAAACAACAAAGAACAAAAAACTGACAACAAGAAACCAGAAACCTCAAGCAAAGAATTAGAAAAAAAGCAAGACGAATTAAATAAGCAGTTTGAGGATTTGAAAAAAGATTTAAAAGAGATGCAGGAAAAAAATGCAGCTCTTGAGCAACCAAACGAATTACCAAAAACAGAAGAAAAACAAAACGAAGTTAGTAAAGAAATGGAAAAAAGTTCTGAGCAATTAAATCAGAACAATAAAAAGAATGCGTCTAAATCTCAAAAGCAAGCTTCTGATAAAATGCAAGAGATGAAAGAACAAATGCAACAGGCCATGGAAAAAATGGAGCAAGAAGAACAAGAAGAAGATATGCA
>JAEUTR010000349.1 GCA_016787365.1 Bacteroidia bacterium | reverse complement strand
GACTGACACAAGTGTTTTAGTGACACAGTATGTTGGTTATGAAAAAACAGAAACGTTTTTAACTCCTATGCTGGCAAAAAAAAATTTAATGATTGAAATTAAGCCTTCCGGGCAAAATTTAAAAACAGTAACTGTTACGGGATATAAGGAAGATGTTGTTTTGGTTAGCAAAACAGATGTCAGCACTATAAAAATGACACCAAAAAAACTGGAACAATTACCAAACATTGGCGAACGCGATGTAATGCGTTCCTTCCAATTAATGCCTGGTGTTAGTGCTGCAAATGAATCCTCGTCTGGTTTGTATGTTCGTGGCGGAACACCTGATCAGAATCTCGTTTTATATGATGGTTTTACAGTTTATCATGTAGATCATTTATATGGTTTTTTTAGCGCCTTCAACTCAAATGCCTTGAAAGATGTTCAGCTTTACAAAGGTGGATTTGAATCTAAATTTGGCGGTCGATTATCGAGTGTAACAGAAATAACCGGTAAAGATGGTAATCAGAACAAAATTAATATCGGCGGCGATGTAAGTTTGTTGAGCTTTAATGTATTTGCCGAAATTCCAATCGGCAAAAAGTTTTCGTCAGTCATAGCTTTCCGCAGATCATATAAAGGATTTCTATATAATAAGATTTTTGACAAATTCAATAAAAGCAGCTCAACATCAAGTACAGCTCAATCCGGAGGTATGCCTTCTGGTGGTCCTCCTGGTGGTGGTGGTGGAAGACAAACGGCAAATACAAAAGCAAGTTCTTTCTTTTATGACTTAAACGGCAAGTTTACTTATCGGCCAACAAGCAGAGATGTTATTTCGTTAAGTATTTTTAATGGTACTGATAAATTAGATAATAGTTCATCTTCTGATGCATCAGGCTTTGGCGCCTCTAACGGAAGCTTTAGCATGAGTTCAAGTGATTTAACCAAGTATGGAAATTTTGGATCAAGTTTAAAATGGTCAAAAAAATGGGCTGATAAATTTTATGGGAATACCATTGTGAGTTATTCCAAATATTATAGCGATAGAGATAAATCACAGGAAAGAACACTAACGAAATCAAGTGGAGAGACGACTACAACTAAAAACGGAATATTTGAAAATAATGATTTACAGGATTATAGCGCAAAATCTGATTATCAATGGGATATATTCAATTTTAGTCAGCTTCAGTTCGGAGGCTTTGCAACCTATTTTGATATTAAATATTCTTATGCACAAAGCGATACAGCTACAGTACTTGATAAAAATAATAAGGCCTTGCTTACAGGAGGTTATTTACAAAGCAAATTTAGATTTTTTAAAGATAAACTACAATTCCTCCCAGGAGTAAGAGCTAGTTATTTTGAAACCACAAAACAATGGTACTATGAGCCACGTGCGTCTGTATCTTTTAATTTAACTCGTCGATTAACTCTTAAGGGCGCAACAGGTAAATATTATCAGTTTGCCAACCGTGTAACCCGTGAAGATATTTTATCAGGGAGTAAAGATTTTTGGTTACTTTCAGATGGCAAATCTGTTCCTGTTAGTTCTGCTTTACATTATATTGCCGGGTTTTCATATGAAACAAACAATTTATTATTCAGCGCAGAAGGTTATTATAAAAAACTGGATAGTTTAACAGAATACTCTCTTCGATTTAATTCAAGCCCTAACGGAGTAACTTACAACGAAAATTTCTTTACTGGTTATGGATATTCAAGAGGTATTGAATTTCTGATTCAAAAGAAATCAGGTAATTTTAATGGCTGGGTGAGCTATACACTAGGTCAGGCACGTAATCACTATGACGTATATTCTGATGATTTTTTTCCAGCTAATCAGGACGTAACACACGAGTTTAAGATTGTAGCCCTTTATAAATACAAACGTTGGGATTTCTCTGCAACTTGGATTTATGCAACAGGTCGCCCATACACTGCACCGTCCGGAGCATACAAAGTAACTTTACTTGATGGTTCTACACAGGATTTCTTTACAGTGACAACAAAAAACGGGTTGCGCTTACCTGACTATCATCGTATGGATTTTTCTGCTAATTATAAACTTTTAAAGGGCGATAAAAGCCAGAAAAAACGCCGTGAAGTTGGCTATATAGGATTCTCTATATTCAATGTTTACAACCGTACAAATATTTGGTATAAACAATACACGATCGAAGATGGTTCAATTCTCGAAACCAATGTAAATTATTTAGGAATAGTCCCAAATATCACTCTTTCACTTAAATTAAGATAACATGAAATATAAATCAATTGTCATAAGAG
>JAEUTR010000343.1 GCA_016787365.1 Bacteroidia bacterium | reverse complement strand
AAAATTTCTATAAAAGAAAATATCTAGCCAAGGAAGATATGGATGCAAGAGAGAAAAGAAACAAATACAATAAAAATTTAATGATCTACGTTCCAGAGTGGTACAAATGGTTTAAGGAAAATAATTTTAATGGGATTGTTTTTCAAAAAATGAAATATGAATATAAAAACATAAAAGAGCTCGACGAATTTCATAATTTTTATTACTTAGGCTATTTTAACTTCTTTGATAACAGGCCTTTTTTTGGGAAATGTATTCGAAATGGAAATATCAGAAAACAAAAGACAGTAGAAATGGCATATGATGCTAGACAGTATCTATTTTATAAAGAGTAACTATGTTTATATAAAAAATACCTGAGTCCCCACATCCAATTTTATTGCGAACTTTTTTCAATTGTATAAATAGGCCTTTTAAAGATTTTGCATTAAACTGACGTTTTAACTCGTGTGATCTGCCACAATAACCCATTGATTATTGATTTTCTTCCATAATAAGGTAAAATGTCCTCCCGATGGTTTTTCCTTTTTCAATTCCCACTTCCCAATAATATAAATACTGGTTTCAGATAACTGAGTGGATTCCACTATTGTAAAAGTTAAAATCCCCATGGCTTCTTTATTTGGATAACCTTTGGTATAATTATCTAAGGTCTTTTGCCAACCATAAGTAATACCTTTACTTCCTATAAATTTTAAACTATCGTTATTCCAATAGTAATTCATAAACCCTCTTACATCTCCTTTATTCCATGACCCTTCCTGAGTTTTCATGTTTTCTAAAACCTGCGTCACATCTGTTTTTTGATTTTGGGCCGAAAGTCTTAATCCACAAATCAAACAATAGATAATCAATAGTTTTTTCATTTTATGAAGGTTATAAATGTTAATAATTAGACTGACACAATATCTTATAAATTTACATAAATAGTTATATCTTTGTAACTCGTTCTTTAACACACTTATTAAGAAAAGCTGAGGGAAACGCCCAATGAAGCTTTACCAACCCTGTAATGGTTTAAGGTTATAAGTTCAAAATTTAAAGTTTTATTACTTTGAACTTTGAATTTTCATCTTTGAACTTTAAAGAAGGTGGGAATTCGTCTCAGTTTACTGAGAAAAATAAGTCGGAAATAATTAGTAAAACACAAAACAATATAAAAACACTAATCCCTTCTGACTATAAAAACAGAAGGGATTTTTTATTGAATATATGAGCACAATACAACAAGAATTAGAAAAAAGAGTATTAGTAATTGATGGCGCGATGGGCTCCATGATTCAACAATATAAACTCACTGAAAAGGATTTCAGAGGAAAACGTTTTGCTGATTGGCATAAAGATTTACAAGGCAATAACGACTTGTTATCAATTACTCAACCACAAATTATTAAAACCATTCATAAAGAATATTTAAAGGCTGGCGCTGATATTATTGAAACCAATACATTCAGTGATACAACTATTGCCATGGCAGATTATGACATGCAAGAGTTTGTGTATGAATTAAATTTTGAATCAGCAAAAATTGCCAAAGAAGCCATTGCTGAATTTAAAACGGAATTTCCTGAGTTTGCTTCTATTCCTAAATTTGTTGCTGGTGCAATCGGACCAACCAATCGTACTTTATCCTTATCGCCAAATGTAAACGACCCTGGTTTTAGAGCTATTACCTTTGATGAATTAGTAGAAGCATACACCGAGCAAGTTCGTGGTTTAATTGATGGCGGTGCCGATTTATTATTAATTGAAACTATTTTTGACACGTTAAATGCTAAAGCAGCATTATATGCCATTCAAAACTACTGCGAAAAGATTGACAAGAAAATGCCAGTGATGGTTTCCGGAACTATTACCGATGCCAGTGGAAGAACCTTATCAGGACAAACCACCGAAGCCTTTTTAAATTCAGTTTCTCACGTTGATTTATTAAGCGTTGGATTAAATTGTGCATTAGGAGCAAAAGACATGCGCCCGTATTTAGAGGAGCTTTCAAATAAAGCGCCTTTTTATGTGAGTGCTTATCCAAACGCTGGTTTACCGAATCAGTTTGGAGAATACGATCAAGACGCTCATGAAATGGGGCATCAAATAGAAGACTTTTTAAAAGCAGGGTTTTTAAATATAGTTGGTGGATGTTGCGGAACAACTCCCTCGCATATTAAACGTATTGCCGAAATTGCTAAAGATGCAAAACCTCGTAAAAAACCACAGCCAGATACTTTAATGCATTTAAGTGGATTAGAGCCATATACTCTTACTCCTGAAAGCAATTTCTTAAATGTTGGTGAACGAACAAATGTAACAGGTTCAAAAAAATTCTTACGATTAATTAAAGAAGGAAATTACGAAGAAGCTTTATCGATTGCTCGCGAACAAGTAGAAGGCGGTGCTCAAGTAATTGATGTCAACATGGATGAAGGAATGTTGGACAGCGAACAAGCCATGACAACTTTCTTAAATTTAATTGCATCCGAACCAGATATTTCACGTGTTCCAATTATGATTGACTCTAGTAAATGGAGTGTGATTGAAGCGGGATTAAAGTGTGTACAAGGAAAAGCGATTGTTAATTCAATTTCCTTAAAAGAAGGTGAAGAAAAATTTATTGAACAAGCCAATAAAATAAAACAATACGGCGCTGCTGTTATTGTGATGGCTTTTGACGAAGTGGGACAAGCAGATACATTAGAACGCAGAAAAGAAATTTGTAAACGTGCCTATGATATTTTAGTAGATAAAGTTCATTTTCCGGCTCAGGATATCATTTTCGATCCCAACATTTTCCCTGTAGCAACGGGTATGGAAGAACATCGCTTAAATGCATTAGACTTTTTTAATTCAACCAAATGGATTAAAGAAAATTTACCATACGCTAAAGTAAGTGGTGGTGTGAGTAACGTATCTTTCTCTTTCAGAGGTAACGACCATGTGCGTGAGGCCATTCACTCTGCTTTTTTATTCCATGCTATTAAAAACGGAATGGATATGGGTATTGTAAACCCAGCTCAATTGGTGGTATATGATGATATTGATAAAACATTATTAGAATTAGTGGAAGATGTTTTATTAAACAGACGCGATGATGCAACCGAGCGCTTAGTGGATCATGCGGAATCATTGAAAGGAATTACCAAAGAAAAAACAGAAAAAGACGAAGCTTGGCGTAAAGGAACGGTTGAAGAACGTTTAAGTTATGCCTTAGTAAAAGGTTTAGTAGAATATATTGATGCCGATACAGAAGAAGCCCGTTTAAAATTAGGAAGACCATTACATGTGATTGAAGGTCCTTTAATGGATGGTATGAATGTAGTAGGTGATTTATTTGGACAAGGAAAAATGTTTTTACCACAGGTTGTAAAAAGCGCACGTGTGATGAAAAAAGCCGTAGCCTATTTAGAACCGTATTTATTAAAAGAAAAAGAAGACAATGCCAAAGCCGGGATTGTTGGTGATGGAAGAACCAACGCCGGAAAAATTTTAATGGCAACCGTTAAAGGCGACGTACATGATATTGGAAAAAACATTGTAGGTGTTGTGTTAGCTTGTAATAATTATGAAATCATCGACTTAGGTGTGATGGTAAGTTGTGATAAAATTTTAGATGAAGCTAAAAAACACAACGTTGATATTATTGGATTAAGTGGTTTAATTACTCCATCATTAGATGAGATGGTTCATGTAGCAAAAGAAATGGAACGTTTAAATTTTAAACTACCATTAATGATTGGAGGCGCTACAACTTCTAAAGTGCATACCGCTGTTAAAATTGCTCAAAATTATTCTGGTCCAGTTATACATGTGAATGATGCCAGTAAATCTGTGCCCGTAGCAAGTAGTTTAATTTCAAATGAATTACGTGATGCGTTCATGGCCGACGTCAACAAAGATTATGAGCGTGTAAGAGAACAAAACAAAAATGCCCAGTCTCAAAATAAATTAATTTCGATGGCAGAAGCCAGAGAAAACAAATTCCCTATTGATTGGGCCAAAACAGAAATCGCTAAACCAAATTTCATTGGCAATAAAGTATTTGATAATTACGATTTAAAAGAAATTGCTGAATATATTGATTGGACACCTTTCTTCCATAGTTGGGAATTAAAAGGCTCTTATCCTAAAATTTTAACGGATGCCACTCGTGGTGCGGAAGCCACAAAATTATTTAATGATGCACAAGCGATGTTAAGTAAAATCATTTCAGAAAAGTGGTTACAGGCAAGAGCCGTGATTGGTATTTATCCTGCAAATACTGTAAATGATGACGATACAGAAGTCTATGATGAAAAAGGAAACGTTATTGCTACATTCCATTCATTACGTCAACAAAGTAAAAAACCTGCCGGACAATACAATGTCGCATTATCTGATTTTGTTGCACCGAAAGGTGTCACTTCGAGCGGAGTCGAGAAGAAAGATTACATCGGTTCATTTGCTTTAACAACAGGTATTGGTATTGATGAACATGTCGCTCGTTTCGAAAAAGATCATGACGATTATAGTGCCATTATGCTAAAAGCATTAGCAGATAGATTAGCCGAAGCCTTTGCCGAATTAATGCATAAAAAAGTGCGTACTGAAATTTGGGGATATGCCAAAAATGAAAACCTTAAAAATGAAGATTTAATTAAGGAAGAATACGCTGGTATTCGTCCAGCGCCAGGCTACCCTGCTCAACCGGATCATACAGAGAAAAATACCATTTGGAAATTATTGGATGTAGAAAAAAATACGGGCATTATTTTAACCGAGAGTTTGGCAATGGTTCCT
>JAEUTR010000332.1 GCA_016787365.1 Bacteroidia bacterium | reverse complement strand
TATTTTGATATGCTATCTTCTTCATTTGATATTATGGGTGATGGTATGGAAAAAGAACAATACATGAAATTTAGAAATACTTTAACACCAGCAAGTGGCTTTCAAAGTGCACAGTACCGTTTAATTGAATTTGCTTCAACAGAGTTAATTAATTTAATTGATTACCGTTTTAGAGCAAACATTGATAGAAATACACCGTACGAGCATGCTTATGAGCATTTGTATTGGCAGGCTGCCGGTAAAGATCATGCTACCGGAAAAAAGAATACCTTAATTAGAAATTTTGAAAAGCGTTATAAGGCTGAATTTTTAATTAAAATGGAAGGCTATAATACAACTAACCTTTGGACAAAATTCAAGCAATTGCCTGAGACCGTAAAAAATGATGTGGAGTTAATTAAAGCTATGCGTCATTATGATTATACAGTAAATGTGACATGGGTAATGGCTCACTATCATGCTGCTGGTAAATACTTAGGAAATGCAGAAGCAACAGGAGGTAGTGATTGGAGAAAATATATGCATCCAAAATACCAACGTCGTATTTTCTTTCCAGACTTGTGGAGCAAGGAAGAGTTAGAAAATTGGGGAAATAACGTGTAAGTATACAATTTTAATGAAACGTTCTATTGAATTAATGTCGCCAGCAGGTTCTTACGAGGCTTTAATGGCGGCAATAAAAGCAGGTTGTAATTCGGTGTATTTTGGAGTAGAGCAGTTGAATATGCGCGCTCGTTCTAGCAATAATTTTACCTTAGAAGATTTAAAACGTATTGCCGAAATTGGCAAAGAAAATAACGTTAAAACCTATTTAACGCTCAATACCATTTTATACGATCACGATATTACCTTAATGAAAAGTATTGTGAATGCAGCCAAAGAAAATGGTGTAATGGCTATTATTGCTTCCGATCATGCGGTGATGAACTATGCTAAAAAAATAGGCATGGAAATTCATATCTCTACACAGGCCAATGTATCTAATATTGATACGGTTGAGTTTTACGCCAACTTTGCTGATGTAGTGGTATTAGCGCGCGAATTAAGCTTAATGCAAGTGGCCGACATTAGTCGTGAAATAAAACGAAGAAATATTACAGGACCTTCAGGTAAACTAGTGGAGTTGGAAATTTTTGCTCACGGGGCTTTATGTATGGCCGTGTCAGGAAAATGTTATTTGAGTTTGCATTCTCATTTCGCGTCTGCTAATAGAGGGGCATGTATTCAAAATTGCCGCAGAAGTTATGTGGTAACCGATAAAGAAGATGGAATGGAATTTGAAATCGATAATGAATTTATCATGTCGGCAAAGGATTTATGTACCATTGATTTTTTGGATAAAATTTTGGATGCGGGTGTTAGCGTATTGAAATTGGAAGGTCGCGGACGTTCTGTAGATTATGTGCATACTGTTACAAAATGCTATAACGAAGCCATCAACGCTTATTTGGCAGGAACATATACTAAAGAAAAAATAGATCATTGGAAAACACAATTAGCCACTGTGTTTAATCGTGGCTTTTGGGATGGCTATTATTTAGGACGTAAAATGGGTGAGTGGTGTGATGAAAACGGATCTAAATCTTCCAAGAAAAAAATATACTTGGCCAAAGGTTTAAAATATTTTGAGCAAGCCAAAGTAGGGGAGTTTCAATGCGAATCGCATAGCTTATCAGTGGGCGACGAAATTATGATTACCGGCCCAACTACCGGCTACTTAGAAATGAAAATAGAGGAACTCAGAGTAGATGGAAAACCAACCGACAAAGTAGTGAAAGGAAACATCTTTACAATTATGAGCGATGAAAAAATCCGTCCTTCCGATAAATTATACAAACTAGTTCCAGAGGTTTAATGATTCGCATTATTCAACAACGTATTAAATGTATTGGTTGTAATGCCTGTGTAGAGGCGGCTGATTATCGTTGGCGTATCTCTACCAAAGATGGTAAATGCACTTTAGTTGGTGGTGTTGAAAAACGTGGATTTTACTCGGTATTGGTAAACAACGATGAGCTAGACGATAATTTAAAAGCAGCCAAAAACTGCCCGGTTAATATTATTAAGATTCATGAAATCTGATTTTTAGGCCCATGTCTGATAAATGTCATATTTAGTTTAGCCTATCTTTAGTTCCTTTGCAGCGGATTTATGTAATGAATATTTAAATCTTAAAGCAATGAAACCAGAACTAAAAGATAAAATAAAAACAATCAGACACGATTACACAAAACATCAATTGTTGGAGGAAAACATCAGTTCAGATCCTTTTATTCAATTTGGTATTTGGTTACATGAAGCTTTTGAAAACGGGGATGAAGCAGCAAATGCTTTTACACTTTCTACTGTTAACCAACTCAATGAACCTTCTTCAAGAATTGTATTGTTAAGAGATGTGAGCCACGGAGGTTTTACCTTTTTTACAAATTACGCAAGTCATAAGGGTAGAGATATGGAGAAAAATAAACATGTTTCTCTCTTGTTTTTTTGGAAAGAATTACAGCGTCAAGTAAGGATAGATGGAACAGTTGAGTTTTTATCTGAAGAAGAATCGGTTTCGTATTTTAATTCCCGTCCTCGCGAATCACAATTAGCAGCTTTAGCATCTCAACAAAGTGAGGTGATTTCTAATAGAGGTGAGCTGGAAGATTACTTTTTAAATGTCACTAAATTATATACGAATAAAGAAGTCCCTAAGCCAAATCATTGGGGAGGATATGTTGTTATTCCTACTAAGATGGAGTTTTGGCAAGGTAGAGCAAGTCGATTACATGATCGCATCCAATTTACTTTAGTTGATAATTCATGGAAGATAGAACGTCTGTCTCCGTAAAAATAAATTTTGTACTATATGAATACAGTTAGATTTACAAGCGCTAACAAAGATGAAAAACAATTTGTGGCAACTCTAAGAAAAAATGTAAACGATTATTTTAAGGAAAATAATATTTCTCAAAAAGCAAATGGAGCAATGGTGGTTAAAACTATTGCGCTAGTAAGTTTGTATATTGTTCCTTATGTTTTAATTTTAGTAATACCAATGTCTGCATGGCTCGCATTAGGTTTATCAGTTTTAATAGGTATTGGAATTGCAGGTGTTGGAATGGGAGTAATGCATGATGCTTGTCACGGCGCTTATTCTAAAAGACATTGGGTTAATAATTTATTATCAGGTACTTTGTATTTATTAGGAAGTAATGTTTTGAATTGGAAAATTCAACATAATGTTTTGCATCATACCTATACCAATATTTCTGGTTTAGATGAAGATATTAATACCAAAGGACCTATTCGTTTGGCAGAACAAGCACCATTAAAGTGGTATCATCGTTATCAGTTTTTGTACGCATTTGTATTTTATGGATTAATGACTATTACCATGTTAACGAACGATTTTACGCGATTATTTCAATATGAGAAAGCAGGCTTAGTAAAAAGTCAAAATAAAAACGTAAGAAGTGAATATTTTAAGATGTTATTTCGTAAAGTGATTTATTTATCATTAGTGTTAGGTTTACCAATGTGGTTAACCAATTTTACTTGGTATCAGATCTTAATTGGATTTTTTGTGATGCATTGGGTAGCTAGTATTATTTTAAGTTTTGTATTTCAAATGGCGCATGTAGTTGAAGGTGCAGAGCAACCTTTGGTAGAAAATGAATTACATACGGATTGGCATGTTCATCAATTAAAAACTACTTCTGATTTCGCACGTAA
>JAEUTR010000223.1 GCA_016787365.1 Bacteroidia bacterium | reverse complement strand
TTGCTCATAATAATCGTAGCCCCACTCGCGCAAGTCACGTTCAAAAACTTTTACAGAACCTTGAAAGCCCTGCAACAAACGGAACAAAATTTTCTGCGTGGTAGATTTTCCTGCACCACTCGGTCCGAGGAAACCAAAAATTTCACCGGGCTGAACGGCGAAGTTCAAATCCTTAATTGCAGGTTGATTTGTGCCAGCATACGTAAATGTGAGATTTTCAACTTGAATCATTTTTTAATCCTTTTCCCTGCGAAATGTGACTAGGTGGTCACATGACCAGAAGGTCACATTATAGGCTGATTCCCCCGCCTGTCAAGAGGATTCGTATCAAGAAAAAATCAAGATTTATTAACGCCTATTTCTTAGGGATGCCTGATTCTGTTTCTTGAAACTTTGATTTAACTTGAAAAAAATCCGCGAGATTTTCATCTCGCGGATTTTTATGAATTACACATTACGAATTACTGCTCTCTATTTTTTGTTCTCTTCTTCTTAAAGACTTTTTCTCCCACCATCTTAGTCAACAACCCTGCCCGCCAAAAAGCGACAGCCGCCATACCATATGCTAGCACTGCAAAAAGTGGTGGTGTTTCATTTGTATAATAAATCCAGCATTGACGAGTTGTGCCCCACAATTTAAGCTAGAAAATTGTTGTACTACCTTTATAAGGGTGAAAGATCATTTCACAATGAATTATAACAATTCGGTATAATAAAAGATATGCCAAAGCGTATTAAAGTTATGAGGTCTAAAAAACTACATTCAGAACCACTAAGTGTGGAGGCTGAATTATTATGGTTAAGTGAAAGTGCAAAAGACCGCTTACTAGCAAACAAGATATTTAATTGGCTAATTCGTTTTTTTCATCTAAAAGATACGCCAACATCTGTATTATTTATTGCTTTTATAGTTAGCTTATTATTTCTCAGTGTAAAGCTTTTGATCTCAAAGTATTTTTACAATTCTGAACCTCAATATCTATTAGGTTCTATACTAGCAAGTTTTCTAATTTCATTCTCTTTTGCAGCAGTGAAAATATTACATGACATCATACTACCTCCAAATGCGGGGAAAATGCTTTATTTAATTGAAAAAAAGGGTATTCCATTACTTAAAGAGTGGTTCACATCTTTTTTATCACTACGAAATCAATTGTCATTTTCCATCTTTATAGGAATATTAGCAATAATAACTATATATTTCGTTGATTCTCACACTACCGCAAAGTTTGATTTTGGAGACTATATTTTAGGCTCACTTGCTATGTTCGGTGTAAGTCATGGTGGGTATTGTGGGTTGTTAATTCCAACGATTGCGAAGCCATTAAGTAAAGGCGGATTAAAACTTTTTTGGATAAACCCTTCTGACTCTGAAGCAATTAAGATTGCATCATGGGGATTTAGGCTATTAACTTTAGCAGATGGATTTTTTGTTACTGCTTGTATAGTAGCTTTATATTGGTTTCGACCTTGGGAGTCTATTTTAGTAGCCAGCATATCGGGAATTTGGCTTATCGTTGGCGTAATATCTGTTTCATATTCTTTTTTTTACCCACACTACTATCTTAATTTGGCAATTAGAAATCAGAAAGAAAAACAGGTTGAAGCTATTAGGAAAATTTTAGATGTTTATTATGATCGAATCCATATATTAGTTGAGAAAGATTTTAAAAAATTAAATGAATATATACTAATTTATGAAAGATTATTAAAAACTAGAGAAAGTTCTATAAATACCCCTGCTCTTCAAAATTATTTTACATCTATTGTTATCCCTACACTTTCATTTTTAACAGGGCTAATTGACCTAAATGCCATCTTTAAAACAATTTTCAAACTACCTTAGTCATAGAGTTTGTGTACCCCATGATTCGATTGCTAATCTGCCACAAATACCAACGAATATAATTAATACATCCGTTTTGAGATTCGCGCGCGCCACAATGGTGATTGACATGAAAAGAAAAATGCCAAGTAACAGCCAATCCATGTATAACCACCAAGGTCCGTTCCAATCAATGTAAGATAAAACTTCTTCGGCAAGGGGCCACCAAATGTACATGATTAAAAAAATGGTAACGAAAAATGCACCGAGCAAAATAGATGAATCGCGCGTCCAAATGGGTTTGTTATTATTGTCCATGAGGGCGATTATACAAGAAATGTATTGTTAAAATTTTGTTTTAACTTTATTTTTTAATGA
>JAEUTR010000206.1 GCA_016787365.1 Bacteroidia bacterium | reverse complement strand
CCGGAGTTAGAGAAGAACAGCATCGTATAAATAAAAATATACGAAATACACCACAGGTTCGTGTGGTAGGTGACGATATTGAAGCAGGAGTTTACTCTATTGATGAGGCTATAAAAATGGCTGAAGAATTAGGAGTGGATTTAGTGGAGATTGCACCTAATGTTGATCCTCCGGTTTGTAAAATAATTGATTATGGTAAGTATTTATACGAACTTAAAAAGAAAGCTAAAGAAGTAAAAGCAAAAGCTTCAAAAGTGGTTGTTAAAGATATTCGTTTTGGTCCACATACGGATGAGCACGATTATCAGTTTAAGAAAAACCACGCCATGAAATTTTTACAGGAAGGAAGTAAAGTAAAGGCATTTGTGTTTTTTAGAGGTCGTGAGATTGTGTTTAAAGAACAGGGAACCATTTTATTATTACGTTTTGCTTCGGAATTAGAAGAATGGGGAAAAGCAGAACAATTACCGGTATTAGAAGGTAAAAAAATGTTAATGGTTCTTGCTCCTAAAAAAGTAAGTAAATAAATTGTCTGGCTAAGGTAAGTCGAAGCCAAACAATGATAGAAGAGAGTACTAACAAATAAATAAATAACGTAAAATGCCAAAAATGAAAACAAACTCTAGTGCAAAGAAGAGATTCTCTGTAACTGGGACCGGCAAAATCAAAAGAAAACATGCTTTCAAAAGTCATATCCTGACTAAGAAAACAACTAAAGGAAAACGAGCGTTAACCAAATCAGGCTTAGTTCATGAGCGTGATATGAATAACATCAAGTTTTTATTAGCAATGTAATCTTTACATTACCCGGTACAACGGTTATTAAATTAACCAGAAACTACGTAAAAAAGAGCTAAAAATTAGCCACGTAAAATCAAAAAATTAAACAAAAATGCCACGTTCAGTCAATCACGTAGCGAGTAGAGCTCGCAGAAAAAAAATCCTTAATTTAACCAAAGGTTATTGGGGTGCTAGAGGTAATGTTTGGACAATTGCCAAAAATACTCTAGAAAAAGGTTTAACATACGCTTACCGCGATCGTAAAAACAAAAAACGTACTATGCGTTCATTGTGGATACAACGTATCAACGCAGGTGTTCGTCAATACGGAATGAGTTATAGCGAATTTATTGGAAAAGTAAACGCTAAAAATATTAACTTAAACCGTAAAGTTTTAGCTGATTTAGCAATGAATCATCCTGAAGCTTTTAAAGCAGTTGTTGATCAGGTAAAATAAATCTGTATTAAGCTGTTCTAAAGAAAGTTTATTCGAAAATTTATAATAAACAAAAAAACCTCAGAAGATAAAACTTCTGAGGTTTTTTTGTTTTCTAGCACAAGGTGTTCAAATAAAAATTGATTACTTATAATTTATAGGGTATTTAAGCAGTAATAATTTTATATTGTTTTCGCATTGATTGGATAGCTTGCCTTTATTTTTAGCTTCTTTTTCATCAAACAATTTACCGGTGAGTCTTATTCCTCCAAGGTAAAATTTTTGAGTTAGCATCAATCCCCATGTTACAGCATTAAAATATAAATTATTTTGAAATAAAGCATAAACTGCATATGCAGTTCCTGCATTTAAGAGTAGCGATGTGATTGCCTGTTTTGGTTTTCCTAACGCTAACATCCCTGAACCTGGTATAATTGCTGAAGAAGTTTGATAAAGTGCTTTTCCTTTTTTGTGATAATCAATTATTGAGATATAACACCTTACATCTTGAAGTAAACTATCCGAATGTTTTTTATTGCTCAAAAAAGTAATGAGTTTAGTACTATCAATATTCATTAAAATTAAAGCTTCCAATAGTTGACTATTAACGGATGTATCTGCTTGATTAATGTCTTTATACTGCGATAAATAATTTAATGCCTGATAGTGCTTTTTATACAAGAAACTCAAAACAGAGGCATTCCAAAGATGATTAACAAGTTTACCACTATCTGAGATTAATCTCCAGTTAACCCGATCCATTTCATTTAATAAAAGACTATCATTTGCATGAGTATCTATATAAACATATGTTTTCTTTAAAAGCAATTCTGCTTTTAAAGTATCATTTGATGTATAATAAATTTGTTTTTCAAGGGCAAGCAATACTGAATCCAGATTTTGCTGAGAAAACACCTTATTAATACAAAGGAGCAGGATAATTGATATAATAATATTTTTCAGCATCTATTAGTAATTGTTTTTGTCTTTGCTTTTTTAATGAGATTAAATCATGAAAACTTCCATATATATTACTGGCATAAAAAAAGCCAAAAAATGAAACAGAAAAAATAGAAAATCCATTTTTTATACCATTCATTTTAATACTTTCTATTGCCTGATAAGCACTAATTCCTTGAGAGAAAAAAGTAACTAATGCGGAATTTGGACGCTGTCCATATAATTTACCAAGTCCGGGAATAATTGCAGATAAGCAAGCTGCTACAGCCGGACTTTTACGTTTTAGCTTATTGTATTTTATTAAATCATGTTTTAGCTTATAGTCAGGAAACTGATTAATATCAGATTTATGACCAGGTTTTAGACTGGTATAAAAATTAATAATAGAAATATTTAAACTGTCTTTTTTATCAGAGTTAATTTTATTAAACCATATGGATTGATGTACTGATGAAGAATGCTTTAAAAAATGATAATTTGCATATCTCAACGAATTACTATCAGCATTAAATAGTTGTTCCGATAATTTGTAATACATGAAAAATAATGAATCGTTGTGTTGTTGTAAAAATAATTTAGCAAATAGATAATTTACCGAATCTTGCGCACTGTTTTGTTTTTTTAATGATTCAAGATAATACTGTTGCTCTTTGTATAATTTGTTAGACTGGAGGTGTAAAATAAAATTATAGTCAATTTGTGCAACACATTTTGAAATGGAAAAATATAACAAACAAATAAGTATAATTCTCATTTCCTTTATTCAATAGTATTATTAATTTTTCCATCAATGGTTATTTTGTATTCGGGATAATCATTTTTTACCTGATCTATGCAATTACCTAATTGATTTATTCCACTTAAAATACCTGATATTACACCTTTATGTTTAATCTCATGTTTCATGTTTTCAGAACAACTTATTTGGTATTGGCAGCTAGCCTGAATTTGTTCGGAAGCTATATTTTGGTATAAAAAAAGTAAGCCTCCTGACACATAAGTAAATGGATTAATTTTGGCAATTAATGTTTTTTTGGGGTTCAAAAAAGAACGTTTGTTTTTTTTAGGAACTTCAAATTCTTTAAA
>JAEUTR010000177.1 GCA_016787365.1 Bacteroidia bacterium | reverse complement strand
TATTTTTGAAACCGGAATATTAAAAAACAAGAAGAATTAATTAAATAAGAATATGAGTAACATAAAACCCGAAGATTTTTTTAAGTCAATTATTGGTCACTGTAAAGAGTATGGCTTCATTTTTCAAAGCAGCGAAATTTATGATGGATTGAGCGCCGTTTATGATTACGGACAAATGGGAGCGGAGTTAAAGAAAAACATTCGCGACTATTGGTGGAAAGCCATGGTGCAAATGAATGAAAATATTGTAGGAATTGATTCTGCCATTTTTATGCACCCAACTACTTGGAAAGCAAGTGGACACGTAGATGCATTTAACGACCCATTAATTGATAACAAAGATTCTAAAAAACGTTACCGTGCCGATGTATTAATTGAAGAGCACGTTGCAAAGATTGAAGATAAAATTAATAAAGAAGTTGAAAAAGCAGCGAAGCGTTTCGAGAATTTTGACGCAGAGATGTTTAAATCAACGAACGGGCGCGTCAAAGAATATCAAGAAAAAATTGATGCGATTAACGAACGTTTTAAAACAGCTTTAAACGCTAATAATTTAGAAGAGGTAAAACAAATCATTGTTGACTTAGAAATTGTTTGCCCTATTAGTGGAACTAAAAACTGGACCGACGTTCGTCAGTTTAATTTAATGTTTAATACGTCTACCGGTGCGGTGACTGATGAAACCAATATTATTTACTTACGTCCCGAAACAGCGCAAGGTATTTTTGTAAACTACTTAAACGTTCAAAAAACAGGACGTATGAAATTACCGTTTGGTATTGCTCAAACAGGTAAAGCTTTTCGTAATGAAATTGTAGCTCGTCAGTTTATTTTCCGTATGCGCGAATTTGAACAAATGGAAATGCAATTCTTTATTAAACCAGGTACAGAAATGGAATGGTATGAATACTGGAAAAAAGCACGTTTAAACTGGCATTTAGCATTGGGCTTAGGTTCAGAAAAATACCGTTTTCATGACCATTTAAAATTAGCACATTATGCTAATGCTGCTTGCGATATTGAACATCAATTTCCTTTTGGATTTAAAGAATTAGAAGGAATTCACTCTCGTACCGATTTCGATTTAAAACAACATCAAGAATTTTCAGGAAAAAAATTGCAGTATTTTGATCCGGAAACTAACGAAAGTTATGTGCCTTATGTGTTAGAAACATCGGTAGGTTTAGATCGTTTGTTTTTAGCGGTGTTATCTTCGGCATTAAAAGAAGAATCTTTAGAAGGTGGAGATACAAGAACCGTATTGAATTTACCTCCGGCATTAGCTCCATACAAAGCTGCTATTTTTCCATTGGTTAAAAAAGATGGTTTACCTGAGTTAGCGGAGAGTATTATGAAAGATTTGAAGTTTGACTTTATGGTGGCTTATGATGAAAAAGATACAGTTGGTAAACGTTACCGTCGTCAGGATGCTATTGGAACACCTTTTTGTATTACGGTTGATCACCAAAGTTTAGAAGATAAAACAGTTACGATTCGTCACAGAGACACAATGAAACAAGACCGTGTGGCGATTGCAGATTTACATGCTATCTTAACAGAGAAGACAAGTATTAATAGTTTATTGAGAACGTTATAATTAAAAACACCTCTCAGGTTTTTAAAAACCTGAGAGGTGTAAATGTATAATTTCAATCTATAACTAAACAACATACCCTGCTTTTTCAGCTGGATATGCATTAAAAGTTCCCATAGCTTTCGCAATAACAATATTGTTTCTTTCAGGACAAATTATATCGCCACTCACTATTATTAATCGATTCCCCATTTTTTCCACTTTTCCTATTCCTATTAATTCATCGTTGAGTAAAGCCGGAGATAGAAAATTAATTTTATACTCAACTGTAGAGACAACTTTATTCTCTTTCTCAACTGCCGACAATCCTGTTACACCAAGCAATCCATCCATAAACGCAGAAATAACACCTCCATGTGCAGCTTTTGGCGTAGAAAGATGTTCTTTTTTTATTGTTAAATAATAGTGTACTACACCGGGCTCAATAATTTTAAAATCCATTCCTAATGTTTTTCCGAAATGGTTATTGGTTACATATTGTTCAATCAGAGTCATTTACTTTTAATTATGGGTTGAAGATAATCATTTGTTTAAAATCAATTACTCTTCAGATTTGTTTTTTAATTGCATTAAAAGTGAGTAAGCTCCTTTTGTTACAATGTTCGAATTAGAAATAGCTTTTCCATCCAACGTAATTACTTCGGTATAGCCGTTTTCAGAACTTCCTTTTTTTATCTCCAATAATTCAAATTGAAGTTTGTTTGTTGCCATAAAAATATAATCTTTTCCTTCATGACTTACTATGGCCTCATCATTAATAGCTAAAGCATTGTTTAATTTAATTTCAACTTCCGCATTCATATACATGCCTGGTAACAATGTTTTGTCATAATCTTCAAAGTGGCAATGTACTTCAGCTCCTCTATCAGAAGATAAATCCTGACTGATTAAAATAATTTCGCAAGGATGTTTTTTGTCGGGTTGGTTATTATTATAAGCTAATAATTTTTGTCCGATAGATAATTTATCTAAATCTTTTTCAAACACTGTTAGGTTTAAATGAATATCTTCCGGATTAATCAATTCAAATAATACATCTGAGGGATTGACATATTTTCCAATATTGACATTGACTTTAGATACAAAGCCATCAATAGAAGAATAAACGTTGATGCTTCTGGATAAATTAGATTCATTTAGTGTCTCAGGATTAATATTAATCAATCTTAATTTTTCAGCTAATGCACTTAATGAAATTTTTTGCGTTTTGTATTCCATTTCTGTTTGTTGAAATACTTTGTCGCTGCTAGCCTTACTTTGGTTTAGTTCCTTTTGACGGTTATATTCACTCTCAGCATAGTTGAGTTTTGATTTAACAGTTAAGTATTCTTGCTGTAATTGAATATATTGTTGATCTTCCATGTTCGCTATCACTTCTCCTTTTTTGACGTGCATACCAGGCAACAATTTTGTTGATTTTAAAAACCCTCCAAATGGTGTACTTACCGAAACCATATTTTGTGGTGGCACATCAATTTTTCCATTGAGTTTTAAAACGCTTGAGATTTCTTTTTTCTCTAATTTTTTAAGTTCAATGTTAGCACTCTTATATTGAGCTTCAGATAAGGTTACTGATGTTTCAATCACATCTTGAGTTGTTTCTGTTTCCTCGGTTTTATTTCCACAAGATGAAAATAAAACAATGTTGAGAAAAATAAGGAATATGTTTTTCATAATAGGTTTATTTAGTAATTAAATAATTGATTTGAATAATTGATTCGTTTAAATTTTTGATGGCATCTAAATAGTTAGATTGGATGTTAATAGCTTGATTAGTAAGCATTACCCAATCCAAATAATTAATCTCACCATTCATAAATTGTTTATTAGCAGTTTCTAAAATTAATTGGGCATTTTTTAATCCAGTGTTTTCATAATAATTAACGATTGCTACATTAGTTTGATATTGATTTAAAACAGATTGATATTGATTTTCTAAACTGTTTTTCTCTAATACATAGCTGTTTTCTGAAATGCTTTGATTTATTTTGGAAGCATTGATTTTTGCTTTTTGAGCCCCAAAAAATAATGGAATTCCTAAACCAACTTGCATTGATTGAAATCTTGAAGAAGACGTATAGATTTTATTATCTGCTCCAGAACCTTGCATCGTCATATTATAATATCCAATATTAAAATCGGGAAGTAGTTTTGCTCTTTCAACTTTTCTTGAAATCATGGCTAACTTTTTTTGTTGCTCCATTATTTTTAAAGAAGGATGTTGTGCAATTAAACTATTGTCGGAACTAACCTGTATATCCAATTTGAAATTTGTTTCAGTAGGAATAAATAAAGTACTGGTGTTTAACAGTAAGCTAAATTGCAATCGAGTGATTTCTAAATCCTGTTGTAATTGCCTTAATTGAATAGAAATAGTTCCTCGTTGAGATTCGGCTGTAGTTTTTTCTAAAATATTACTTTCACCTTTCGTAAAACGTAAATTAGTTTTTTCTAAAAAATTAGCATAAATACTATCATTCTTTAAAAGTAATTTCTCTTTTTCCTTTAAATATAAATACGTATAAAATGTTTGTCGAACATACTTTTTGGTTTCTGCTTCTTTTAATGTTACAGTCATGATTGACGTTTTCCATTCTTCGTTTAGCAATTGTTTTTGTTTGATATAAACCGTTGGAAAATTAAAAGATTGAGAGACCCAAAAACGATTATCATTATAATAACTATTTAACTGTCCGTATTCTCCAATAACATTAGTTTGTGGAATAGATGCAGATGTTTTTATTATTTTTTTCTGATACTCTGATTTTAGCTTTTCGTTTTTAACGGTTAAGTTATTTTTAAGAGCTGTATCAATGGCTGCTTGCAAATTAATTGGTGTTTGAGCTTTTACTTGAAAACTTAATAATCCTAAAAATAAAATAACTACTACTGTTGAATTTGTTTTCAATTTTACGTTCACACCTTTTTCGAAAAGGATATACAAAATAGGTAAAACAAATAAGGTTAAGAAGGTAGCAATCATCAATCCACCAATAACTACAGTTGCTAAAGGACGTTGAACTTCGGCACCAGCACCATTACTAATAGCCATTGGTAAAAATCCTAAGGATGCTACAAAAGCTGTCATCATAACCGGACGTAAACGTACTTTTGTTCCCATTAAAACGATGCGTTGTATGTTTTTTAATCCTTCTTTTTTGAGTCGGTTAAATTCAGCAATTAATACAATTCCGTTTAAAACAGCTACTCCAAATAAAGCAATAAATCCTACACCGGCACTAATACTAAATGGCATACCTCTTAGTGCTAAAAAGAAAACCCCGCCTATAGCAGATAATGGAATAGCTGAGTAAATTAACAATCCTTGTTTTACTGAATTAAAAGCGAAGAATAATAATATAAAAATCATTACTAGAGAAACTGGAACTGCAATCATTAAACGTTGTTTGGCTGCGTTTAAATTTTCAAAGGCTCCTCCATAAGTAACATAATAGCCTGATGGAAATTTAATTTGTTTATCTACTTTTTGTTGCAATTCATTGACGATGCTTTGCACATCTCTTCCTCTTACATTAAAGCCTACAACAATTCTTCGTTTAGCATCTTCGCGTTGTATTTGGTTAGGTCCATTTTTAATACTTACATTAGCCAATTGATACAATGGTATTTGAGTTCCTTGTGGAGTAGGGATGAGTAAGTTTTGAATGTCTTCTAAGTTCTTGCGTTTATTTGTATTTAAACGAACTACTAAGTCAAAACGTTTTTCACCTTCAAATACAAGACCTGTGCTTTGTCCTGCAAAAGCAGTGTTTACTACTTTATTGATGTCTTCAATATTTAAATTGTATTGTGCAATGGTTGCTCTATTGTAATCAATTATAATTTCAGGCATTCCAGTCACAGGTTCAACATATAAATTTTTAGCACCTTCCACATGATTAACAAGTTCTCCTAATTTTTTAGCATACGATGCAAGCGTATCTAAATTTTCGCCAAAAATTTTACAAACCACATCTTGTTTGGCTCCTGTCATTAATTCATTAAAACGCATCTGAACTGGGAATTGAAAACTGGTTGTTACTCCAGGAACTTCAGCTACAGCCTTGCCCATTTTTTCTGCTAATTCAGAAAATGTTTTGGCCGATGTCCATTCTTTTTTGTCTTTCAAAATTACCATCATATCGGCTGCTTCCATAGGCATTGGATCTGTTGGAACTTCGCCGCTACCAATTTTGGTTACCACTTTAATCACTTCAGGAAACTGAGTTTTTAAAATATGAGCTGTTTTTTGAGTGTTTTCAATCGTTGTGTTAATACTACTTCCTGTTAACACCCTTGTTTCTACTGCAAAATCACCTTCTTCTAAAGCAGGAATAAATTCTCCTCCTAAAAAAGTCAATGTAACAATGGCTGAAATAAATAAAACGATAACAGTAGAGATGACCATTTTTGGATAACGTAATACTTTAGCCAAAGTATGCTGATAACCTGTCTCTACCCAAACCATTAATTTATCAGAGATGTTAGGAGTATGCTTCGTTTTTTTACTTAAAAATAAAGCACTCATCATGGGAATGTAAGTTAAGGATAACACAAATGCACCTAATAAAGCAAATGCAACAGTTTGTGCCATTGGTTTAAACATTTTTCCTTCAATACCTTGTAAAGTAAAGATTGGCAAGTAAACTACTAAGATGATAATTTGTCCGAAAACAGCACTATTCATCATTTTACTAGCAGATAAATTCACTTCAGTATCCATTTGCTCTTGATTTAATTGAGCTATGTTTTTGAATTTTTTTCCATGTGATAGTTGATGCATGACGGCTTCAACAATAATGACGGCGCCATCTACAATTAATCCAAAATCCAAAGCACCCAAACTCATTAAATTGCCACTTACGCCAAACGTATTCATTAAGATAATAGCAAATAGCATCGCTAAAGGAATGACAGAAGCCACTAATAAACCGGCTCTGAAATTTCCTAAGAATAATACTAGTACAAAAATCACAATCAAGGCACCTTCTAATAAATTTTGTTCAACAGTACCAATGGCATTATTAACCATTTTTGTTCTATCTAAAAAAGGTTCAATAACGACTCCTTCCGGTAATGTTTTTTGAATTTGAGCAACTCTGTCTTTTACACTTTTAATTACGTCGCTACTATTAGCGCCTTTCAGCATCATGACTACTGCTCCCGAAACCTCTCCTTTGTCATTATAGCACATCGCACCATAACGAGTCGCATGACCAATTTTTACGTCGGCAACGTCTCTAATAAATAAAGGTCTTCCGTTTTCAATGGTCTTAATAGATATATTTTCTATATCACCAATAGTCCCAATTAATCCTTCGCTTCTAATAAATAAAACGGTAGGACCTCTTTCGATATAGGCGCCACCTGTATTTTGATTGTTTTTTTCAAGAGCTGAAAAAACATCATTAATTGTAATGTTATATGATTGAAGTTTATTTGGATTAATCGATATTTCAAATTGTTTTAGCTTTCCCCCAAAACTGCTCACTTCAGCTACACCTTTTACACCTAATAATTGGCGACGAACTAGCCAATCTTGAATAGTTCTTAAATCTGTTTCGTTGTACTTTGTTTCATAACCTTCTTTAGGTCGCACAACATATTGGTAGATTTCCCCTAAGCCTGTTGATACAGGACCAAGTTCAGGATTCCCAATACCTTGAGGTATTTGCGATTTTACATTTTGTAAGCGTTCTGCAACTTGCTGTCTCGCCCAATAAATATCTGTTTCATCATCAAATACAATGGTTACTAATGATAATCCGAAGCGAGAGAAGCTTCGGATTTCCTTTAAACCTGATATGTTATTATTAGCTTGTTCGATTGGAAAAGTAACTAATCGTTCAATATCTGTAGCTCCAAAAGATGGTGCTACTGTAATGACTTGTACTTGATTATTGGTAATGTCAGGTACAGCATCAATAGGTAAGTTTGTTACTTCATACGAGCCATATCCAATAAGAGCTATTACAAAAAGCCCTATAATGAGTTTGTTCTTGATTGAAAAATCAATGATTTTATTTAACATAAATTTATTGTTAATTTTTATTTGATAGAAAACACATCACTGAACATCTACACAACTTGGTAGAGGTATTTAGTGAGAAATCAAAAAATAATTAGCAAGACTTTGGCGGTTGCCAGATAGAAGATAAATAAGCAGAACTTATAAATTCAGAAGAATATGTATTATAGGATTTAGCTTCAATAGGAGTTGTTTTTATTTCTAATTGAAAAGCTTCAAATGACACAAATGCTATATGACTTATATTCCCAAAATCATGGTGCGATTTAAATGGTAGTTCTGTATCATCTGTATTATGAGCTATTCCGCTGTCAGGTGAAGTATAGTGCATGGTTAAAAAATCAATCCAAGTTGTTTTGCTGTTCTCAGATTTATGCTCTATAAAATGGTCTACCAATTGCGGAAGTTTAAAAAACTCATGCAATTCAGTAGCGGATACTACATAAATAGTTAGAAACAATATGGCAACAAGTTTTTTCAACAAAACGAAGGTATGTAAAAAAATGTAAATTTCAATAAATGTTCACCTTTTAGGATTAATAGATTTTTTTACTTCAAGAAACGTATTGTAACAAATGTAACCGTTTTATGACTTTTATCATACGACCTTTGTCCCATAATAATTTAATAATATACACATGGAAATTATAGGTTACATCTCATCCATTTTAATTGGAATCTCTTTAGGTTTAATTGGTAGCGGAGGCAGTATTTTAACAGTACCAGTATTAGTGTACCTTTTTGCAGTTGATGCAGTAGCAGCAACCGCTTACTCTTTATTTATTGTTGGTTTTACGGCAGCAGTTGGTTCGGTAGGATATTTTAAAAAAGGATTAGTAAATATTAAAACCGCTTTGGTTTTTGGAGCACCATCTATTGTGGCTGTTTTTTTAACGAGGGCTTATATTGTTCCAGCAATACCAAAAGAGGTTTTTTCTGTTGGCGACTTTATGGTTACTAAAAGTATTTTAATGATGTTGTTATTTGCTATTTTAATGGTTGTGGCATCATTTAGTATGATTAAAAAAGACAAAAAGAAACCAGAAGAAGATTTAGGCCCACAAAAATTTAACTATCCTGTTATTTTATTAGAAGGAGCAGTGGTTGGTGTTGTAACAGGTTTAGTTGGAGCAGGTGGAGGATTTTTAATTATTCCTGCTTTAGTACTCTTATCTAAATTACCAATGAAAGAAGCTGTTGGAACATCATTAGTAATTATAGCGGCAAAATCATTAATAGGATTTTTTGGAGAAGGTGGAGAAACAGTAATTGATTGGGTGCTTTTAACTTCCGTTGCAGCTTTTGCCACAGGAGGAATTTTTATAGGAATTTATTTATCTAAAAAAATAGATGGCGCAAAATTAAAACCAATTTTTGGTTGGTTCGTTTTAATCATGGGAGTGTATATTATCATTAAAGAAACACTTCTAAAATAAAAATGTAACCATTGTTACACATAGTAAAATCAAGTAGTTGAGTGTAATAAATGTTACCATAAAAAAAATAAAACCACAGTACCTTTGACTCATAAAAATAAACAAATCATAAAATAACAATTAAAAATAAATCAAATGAAAATAGAACAAATTTATACAGGATGTTTAGCTCAAGGAGCTTATTACATTACCTCTAATGGTGAAGCTGCAATTATTGATCCGCTTCGTGAAACACAACCTTATATGGAAAGACTTCAAAAAGACGGTGTGAAATTAAAATACATATTTGAAACTCATTTCCATGCTGATTTCGTTTCAGGACATTTAGATTTATGTAAAAAAACAGGTGCGCCAATTGTATACGGACCAACTGCAAAACCAGAGTTTGAATTTATTTCTGCTAAAGATGGAGAAGTATTCACAATTGGAAAGGTGAAGATTAAAGTATTACATACTCCTGGTCATACAATGGAAAGTACTTGCTTTTTATTAATTGACGAAAACGGAAAAGATCATGCTTTATTTAGTGGAGATACGTTATTCTTAGGAGATGTTGGTCGTCCAGATTTAGCGCAAAAAGCTGCATCTATGACTCAAGATGAATTAGCAGGTTTATTATATGATTCGTTAAATAATAAAATCATGCCTTTAGCAGATGATGTGATTGTTTATCCTGCTCATGGTGCTGGTTCGGCATGTGGTAAAAACATGATGAAAGAAACGGTGGATACTTTAGGTAACCAAAAGAAAATGAACTATGCTTTAAATCAACCAAATAAAGAAGAGTTTGTAAAAGCAGTTACTGATGGATTATTACCTCCTCCAGGTTATTTTGGTAGCAACGTTGCTATGAATAAAAAAGGAATTGAGAGTTTTGAAACTGTTTTAAATAACGGAATGAGAGCTTTATCTCCTGTGGTTTTTGAAGCAGCTGTGGAAACAACTGATGCCATTGTTCTGGATACAAGAGATGCTGCTGAATTTGCCAAAGGATTTATTCCTCGTTCAATTAATATTGGTATTAATGGAGATTTTGCTCCTTGGGTTGGTGCTTTGATTAAAGATGTTAAACAATCTATATTGTTAGTAACAGAATTAGGAATGGAAGAAGAAACGGTTACTCGTTTAAGCCGCGTTGGATTTGATAATGTAATTGGACACTTAGAAGGCAGTTTTGCTAGTTGGAAACAAGCGGGAAAAGAAATAGATACAGTCAATAGAATTACAGCTGCGCAATTTGCTAAGGAAGTTGATGTAAAAGCAGATACTGTGATTGATGTAAGAAGAGAAAGCGAATACAGAGCGGAGCACGTTGAAGAATCTTTCAATAAACCTTTGGATCAAATTAACGGATGGTTTGCTGAAATGAATGATGAGAAGCCATTTTATTTACACTGTGCAGGTGGTTATAGAAGTATGATTGCAGCTAGTATTTTAAAATCTCGTGGAGTTCATAACTTTAAAGAAATTGAAGGTGGATTTAAAGCAATTGCAGAAGCTGGCGTAGCAAAAACAGATTTTGTTTGCCAAAGCAAATTACAAAAAGCATAAATAAATTAACTGCCATAGTTGGTAAAACTGGCTGTGGCAGTTTATTAAAAATAAAACATGATAAAAATAAAATCAATTATTGCATCAATAATGTTAGTGTTCACGTTAACACAATGTAATTCTCAAACTAAAAAAACAACAACAATGGAAACAACAAATGCAACACAAATAGCTACTAAAGAAATTATTGTAGATGTAAGATCAGTAGAAGAATGGAATGATGACGGTCATGCAGACTGTTCAGTAAATTACCCATTAGATCAATTTGCTAGTAAAATTGAAGAATTGAAAAAATACGATAAAGTAATATTAGTTTGCCGCAGTGGAAACAGAGCCGGTATAGCTAAAGGACAATTGCAAGCAGCAGGTTATAGTAAGGAAATAGAAAACTTAGGTCCTTGGCAAAATGTAACTTGTAAAACTAAATAATATGAACTCATTAAAATCATGGGGTTTTACGCGAGTGCTTCGATTTGTTTTCGGAGCATTTGCTATAGTTCAAGCAATTATGACCTTAGATATTGTTTTAGGAATATTAGGATTAGTAGTAGGCGGCATGGCATTTTTTAATGTGGGTTGCTGCGCTGCTAATGGCTGCGAAACAAATTACAAGAAGGATAACACATCCAAACAAATAACAGATGTTGAATATGAAGAAGTGGTTGCTAAATAATAAATTAACAGTCATAGGCGCAATTTTAGGTGCCATAGGCGGATTTTTGTATTACTATTTTGTAGGATGCGCTAGTGGAACTTGCGGAATTACTTCTAGCCCTGTTAATAGTACTTTATATTTTGCTGTTTTGGGAGGTTTAATTGCTAATTTGATTAAGCCAGAAACAAAAAAGAGCACTGAAAAATAGTGCACTCTCCTTTTATATTATTTTATCATGAATATAAAATTATTGTAATTTTATATTCATGATAAGTGATGAAATTGTACAAAAGCAACTTTCCTTTTTGGGGAAAGAACTGTTTACTAAAATATTAGAAGTTTCTAATATAGTTGAAGTAGAAAAGAATATTGAAGTTTTAAAAGAAGGGCAGTATGTAAAAGTAATCCCTATTGTTATAAAAGGTCTTTTAAAGGTATTTACAAGACAAGAAGAAAAGGAATTATTATTGTATTACATTCAACCTTCCGAAAGTTGTATTATGTCGTTTTCGGCAAGTATGTCGAATGATAAAAGTAATGTGTATGCCAAAACAGCTGAAGATTCAGTTTTATTGCTTATTCCATCTGATAAAATAAATGAACTCACTCACCAGTACCCAGAGTTCAATGATTTATTTCACCAACAATTTAAAGTACGATATAATGATTTGTTAGATACCATTAATCAATTGGTATTTACAAATTTAGATCAACGCTTATATCATTTTCTTAAAGAAAGTTCTAAGGTTAGAAAAGAGAACCCTTTATTTATTTCTCATCGTGAAATAGCCAATGAATTAGGCACTGCCAGAGAAGTTGTGTCACGTGTGATGAAGAAATTGGAGAAAGAACAAAAAGTGATTCAAAACCAAGATTCTATAAAAATTTT
>JAEUTR010000153.1 GCA_016787365.1 Bacteroidia bacterium | reverse complement strand
ATAGATTTGGTGACTAAAGAAGATTTAGCAAAATTCAAAACAGAATTACTGGAAGACATGAAATTAATGTTTAAAGGGAAAGCACCAATAACTGAGCAAAAAGAATGGCTAAAATCTTATGAAGTTCGAAAAATACTAGGTATTTCTCCTGGGAAACTTCAAAACATGAGAGTCAACGGTACAATTACATACACTCAAATTGGAGGCTTAATGTTCTATAAAAATGAAGACATTATAAAAATGATGGATGCGAACAAGCATAAAAATCCTTTTATAGCACGCAATAAATAAAAGTCAACCATGAATACTAATATATTTATCAAGGCGATTCATATAATTAGTAAAGATAACCGTATTCATCCTTCACATATTAGTCTTTATTTTACATTGTTAAGTTTATGGCATGAAAATAAATTACAAAATCCAATAAACATTTCAAGAAAAGAAATATTAGCAAACAGTAAAATAAAAAGTAATGCAACTTACCACAAATGCATCAAAGAATTAAATGATTTCGGATACATTAAGTATGATCCTAGCTATAATCCTTTTAATGGAAGCTTAATTACAATACTTAAATTCAATGAAATACAAGAAGAAAATAATACAATAACTAAAAAAGAAATTTTAATTCGCATTTCTATCGAAGTATAGTGCTTAACATTTTAGAACGCTATTTTATTCTATAATAGTATTTGGATTCAAAGGTTTCAAATCATTTTTTTTATTTTCCTTATACAGCTTCCTTAGTGAAGCAGTATCTCTTAAAGGATAATCAATTCCTAAATTACTATAGTAAATACCATCTTCTCTAATCACAACATCAAAGTTATCTCTAGTCATAACTTTAATAACATTTCTAGCAGGCAAATGTGGTTTTTCTGTAAAACCGTACTCCTTTAATAAATCTTCACTAAGTAATTTCATCAAACAATTTTAATGATTGAAAGATAAGAACAAATCTTTTTAGAACTTGCTATAATCCATAGCATTTAATTAAAATACCCAACAAACGGTATCTCAAAAACTAAAAACAGGTAAAGTGGTGTTCCTCGGCAGGTTCAAGCAACAAATTGCGCCAAACCAAAATAGCCTTTGCTTTAGCTAGTCTTTTCAAGGCTTTAAGCAAAAGTTATTTTGCCCTTTAGGGCTGTGGGTTTGTCACATTTTTTGCTCGTTTCACGTGCCTCGTCACGGTAGCCTCCTTTGTCCTTCAAGCAGCTTCATTCATTTCGTTCCATTTTTCACCCGTTACATCCGTTTCACTACTTCCACTGGGTGCCATTTCACTCCATTCATTTCAGCAGCTTTCAGTCCACCGGCTACCAACTTTTCAGCTCGCCTGCTGGGTCGCTCGGGCTTCGTGCATTTTTGTTTTTTAATTGCAATGAATTAAGGCAACAAAAATGCACTCGTGTAGTGGAAGTGTGGCATGAAATAAGGTAATAATTTTTTTGCATTTGCCACACGCTACAGGGGTTGCCCCCGCATTCGTCGTATCCTCCTCATGCTCCCGGGCTGCCCACCCTCGCTCCACTCGCAGGAGGCTCGCCGCACATCGGATTGCAAACCATTCATTTCGTTCAGCGCACCTTGCAGGATGCACTTTCACTTCATTCATCATTTGCAACCTCATCCCTCCCGCAGCCGCAGGCGCTTTTACCTTTGACACAAAAACATTAATAAAATTTGGAAATGTAAATTATTTTATTTTAATTTACACTTTCTGTTAGTTAAAATAATAAATATTAATTTGTGATAATAACGTTTGATAATAAAAAACTGGAAAAACTGGCAAACAATGACAGGGCAGCTACTGCAGAATTAGGAAAGTTAAGGGCTACCAAATTTAAGCAGCGATTGAGTGACTTGTTTGATTCAATTACATTAGAGGATACAAGATACTTGCCAGGCAATTTCCATGAATTGAAAACCAATCGAAAAGGAAGTTGGGCTTGTGACTTAGACCAACCATATCGATTAATATTTCGGCCTAACGAAAACCCAATTCCAATAGATGGAAATGGAAGATATATTTGGTCAGCAATCAAAAGTGTAGAAATTCTTGAAATTGTTAACTATCACAATTAAAAAATAATATTATGTCAAAGCAAAACGAATATTTCCCTCAATCGGTTCCTCATCCAGGCCTTACTCTGGTTGATAAGCTTGATGAATTGGGAATGGGGCCTAAAGAATTCGCCTTAAGAACTGGTAAACCAGAAAAAACTATTATCGCAATTATTAAAGGAAAAAGTTCTATTACTCCAGACATGGCTGTACTTTTTGAAAATGTGCTTCATATTCCAGCACATTATTGGCTTAACAGACAACAACGGTTTGACGAATCAATTGCTCGATCAAAAAGTAATATGTACGTTACCGAGGCGGTTAATTGGGCGAAGAAATTCCCAATTATTGAAATGATAAAAAACGGTTGGCTTCCCGAAACTATGGAAATTGAAGAGAAAGCTGATGCTCTATTAAAGTTTTTTCGCATATCAAACGCCTCAGCCTGGGATGATTACTACATAAGCCAGAAATTAAAATTGGATTTTCGAATTTCATTAAATAGTACACACGCTGCCCATTCAATTTCAGCATGGTTAAGACAAGGCGAAATTAGTGCAGAAATGCTAGATGCTCCTGTTTATGATGAAAAAAAATTTCGTGAATCTTTAAATGAAATAAAATCGTTAATGGCGACACAGTTAAAACCATTCAAAAAGCTTCAGGAAATTTGTTTAGCTAGCGGTGTTAAGTTGGTCTACACCCCATGTTTACCAAAGGCACCTATTAACGGTTCAACGAGATGGATAAATAACGTTCCATTAATTCAATTATCAGGTAGATATAATAGAAATGATATTTTTTGGTTTACTTTCTTTCATGAGGCTGGTCATATTTTGTTACATGGAAAAAAAGACATATTCCTTGAAGAAGTTGATTATGATGGTAAAGATGTAATAAAAGAAAAAGAAGCGGATGCATTTGCCGTTAAATGGACTTTATCAGAAAAAGAAGAAGCAGAAATTTCTGAAATCTTTAATATCAGTGATGATGTTATTGTCGAATATGCAAAAAAATTCAACACACATCCAGCTATAATTGTTGGCAGGCTTCGTCGCAAAGGTATAAAGTCTCAAAAATTTGGTCAAAAATTTTTAGAGCCAGTATTCATCGAGTAAAATTTAAAAAAACAAGCAGATGTATTACCCATATTTAAGAGGCAGATTGTATGAGCTAAGTGCTCTTGATGATTTAGCATTTAATCCTACCACTTTTACAAAAGTGTTACCAATTATCGAACCTGTAGTATTTACTGAACCAGTCCAAAAAGCATATTACACATTAGTAAAGAGACAGGTTCCATTTATTTTAATTACTAACCCCTTAACTGGCGGAGTGACCAAGGACGATATTGAAGTTAAATTAATTAATGGGTTGTTTGAGGGATATGAAAATTACTCTCTAGGTTTTTTAATTTCGAGATTAACAACTGATCACCAAATTCGTGCGTTTATTTCAAAATATTCAGACAAAAACATTGCACTCATACATTATGAAGTACCTGGTTTAAACGATAAAACTACCGAATATATTAATACTTTAAAAAACGTATCTCACCACATTTTTTTAACTTCTTTTGTAACACAAAGATATATTAATTCAATTTCACTGAATGGTGCAAAAAAAATTAAAGTACTGGATTGTTATACAAAACTTGAATCAAATACTGCCTACGCAGAAATGGAAGAAGAATTTTTTTCTGACACGCACCTCACATACAAAAAGGATGGGTTCGATGGTTTTGGCGACTTTACTATAATGGGGGAAAAATTTGACGAAGGTGGCGGTAGACCGAAAGCAGTAGTAATTCATTGGCATTTTATAAATCAAGATAAATCTTTACGTATAAAGCACTTTATTTCTGATGATAGGATTGATACAACCAACATCCCAGGTAAGTTCGACGAAGCATATCAAAAGTTGAAATTTTTTACTCAAAACGATCCGTTACATTTAAGAAGTGTTGGTTATATTGAAATCGCTGGAAAAGGCGACGAAGGTAAAAACCCACAACTAGGCGCGCTAAAAAAATTCTCAATGATGCACCATTTTGAATTGGTTAGTACATTAATTTAAACTGCAGTTGATCTACATAACTTTAAAGTAATCTCCTGGCATTCTTTTTTAGTTAATTTATTGTAAGTCCCAATTAACTTTAATGAAGCTGGAAGTTCATCCATTAGTTTTTCAAGGTATTTTTTCGTTTTCCTCTCCTTCAAAGCTTCAACCATGTAATCATGAGCGATTTCAGGATTAAGTTCTAAAAACATCTTTTTGCATTCTCTAAAAATGTGTACCGGGGCAACATCAGGTGTAAATCCAAAATGCTTCCTAAGTATGCTTAAATACTCATCCTTATGTAGTAAATTAAATACAAAGTTTGGATTGGTGTTTTGTTTATTTGACTTAGCATCTCTTTCAGTTTCAATTATCCCCTTATCATTTAAAACAAGTATTCCAATATCACTATCTAGAATTTTTTTTACTCGTTCTAACTTCCCTAAATGTGTAACAACATTGATTTTATCGAATACCAACTTATAAGCGCTAAGCTGCTTCTGCAAACGATCAAACGAATCTAGTTCAGTTTTAATTTCATAAACAGTAGATGTACCATTAAAGATTACAACATCCGCCTTTGAATCAAAAACTTCAACTTCCGTATATAATTTTGCTTTTGCTGAGTGATTTAACAGGAGCTGATTTAATATTTCATTCTTATAAATATATTCGCAGCGGTAATTTTCTATTAAAGTTTTGTAATATTCTTCAAAAACATCACTATAACAATCAACGGCATTTTTAAAGTCAAAAGTTACCTTGTCAACTTCATGCTTTAATATCTGCTTGTATCCAAATAAGGAAGATATATATGCAAAATTGGTTTTATCCAGCGCCTGTTTCATATTGACATTCTAGTACAAAGTTACTTATCTTCAATAATAGCTATTGCTATAAATTGTAGATTTAGTTAAAAGTTCCTGCAATTTAAGTTTTATTTACGAAAAATCGAATACTTAGTCTCGTAAAAGTCTGATAACAACCCAATTAAATTTAAATAAAAAAAGTGCAGCAATTTAAGGCTCTCCACTTTCGGTATGCAAGGTCAAGATAAATTTTGCATAAAAAATCTCCACACTTCATTTCGCTTTTTTGATGGTACAGTTTTAACTCGCTCCATTCAGGTAGTATTTTTTATGCAAAAACCTTGCAACCTCTCGTTCCAAGCCTTTTTCAAAATGCTTTCTTTTTTCATTTTTTTCTGGGCTTTTTAGTTCAGTTTTTTTAGTTTTTTCTTTTCAAAATATTAGGGGGCTTGCGCGATAGCGCTATGCAGGGCAGCATAATTTTTAAATCCATAATTATGCTCAAATCAAAAATCAAAACCCACAAATCAGGTAAAATCTACAATCAACCTCACTTCTTTATTTTAAATAAAGGGCTTAATTCAGGCAAACCATCTAGGCATTATATCTGCAATTCTTTTGTTTTCTTGGCAGATGATAAAAATGAAAGGGATTATTATTACTTCATGCTTCAAGGCATTTGGGAGCTTCGTTTGCTGCGTCCATATCTCAAAGGTTCAGTTATTGAGTTTGTGCGCTTAGGTGATGTAATAGATGTATTAGATGAGGTTTTAAATTCAGTAAATTCGGGCAATCGTTCATTTTATGATGTTCAAAAAGCATTGGCCCAAATTGAGTTGCATCAAAATAATCTACAACAACAGCTCTCTCATTTAATGCAATTGCGCAAAGCTTTGTTTCATAAATACCTAAAAAGTTAAATAAAAAATGGTCGCTCCATTCGGGGCGACCATTTACATAGAGTTCAATGAAGATTATTTCTTAAACTTCTTCACCAACCATTTCAACAACAACGATACACTAAAACTAACCACTGCACCAAGTGCAGCAAGGAAAACTGTTTTGATAATATCTGATGAACCTATGTTCACTAATACAGTTAAGACTGTTCCGCAAACAGTTCCCAGAATAGTTCCGCTTTCTATATGATGTTGTGTTGACATGATTGTGAGGCTTTGAGATTAAACTAAACCTGAATCTGCTTTGGTTAATTTTGAACCAGCAAATGCTTGTACATTTGGATATGTAAAGCCTTCATCAGTTCTAAAGCCGTCGATTTTTAATTCTAAACGGTCTTTAGCCAATTCGCGGCTTTCTACATTTTCCGCTTTTGTAACTTTTGCATTTGCTACAAATACTTCTCTTAATTCAGCTTTTGCTTTATCTCGAGTTTGAATTCTAACTTCTACTTCTAAAGTGGAAGTTCCTTTGTTTTCTGAGTTTTTCATTTTCTTCTAATGATTTTTTGTTTTTAATTAAATTTTCCCAGCGTCTGCCTTGGTTAACTTAGCCCCACATTTTTCTGTGACATTCACATCAATACCTGGCATTTTTCCAAATTCAGCCGAAGCTATTTTTGCACTTACAAAAATCTCTTCAGTAAATTCTTCTAATCGCCCGGCATCTGCTTTCGTTAACTTCGAACCATCGCATGTTACAGATAAAATAATCTTACCTCCGCATGGGTCGTCTTGCGATTCATGATTCTTTTCTGCACAGTTTTTAAACTCTTGTGCAGCTTTGCTTGCACAAGGTAAAACTTGCAATTCAACTCTCGTCTGAGGTTCTTTAATTGCTTTTCTTTCGTCTTGCATTTTAATAATGATTTTTACAATTAATACTCTTTTTTTTTGGTGTCACCTTCTTCATCTTTAACCGCTACTTGACTAACTGCAGTTGCTACACTCCCGGCTACAATTAAATAACCTCCTACTGTAACAACCACTGCGGGTAAAGCTATTGGTGATGCCACCAATACGCCGCCTACGGCAGCTAAGCTCAAACCTACCAATCTCAGTTTTTTAAAGAATGGTGGAGTCTCGGATTTAAAACGCTCAATAAGCGTTTTAACAACCCCATCTTTACTTTGCTCATTTGTTCTCATAATTAATTACTAGGCAACTTCTACAATGCTTAACGCATTGTAGGCGCCATTTTTAAGTGAATACTGAACGCCATTTACTTCCTGGAAAAACTCTATCATTAATAAATAGACATCTGTTCCAGCTCCAGCAGGTGCGGCCGCAGGTGTCAATACAACATTTCCAGCTGTCCCATCAATTGGTACATTCACTGTGTTACTTTGTTGCACATCAAATACTCC
>JAEUTR010000146.1 GCA_016787365.1 Bacteroidia bacterium | reverse complement strand
GGTAATTCCACAGGTTCTCCGTAAACCTCAGAAGATGAAGAAAAGAACACATGTTTAACCGATGAATTTTTAGATAAATTTAAAATATGTTTAATTCCAGAAATATCATTTAAAACACTCACTGGATTTTCTTGGGTTCTTATAACTCCTACTACCGCTGCAAAATGATATACATAATGAAAATTATATGCTAACATGATTGCTGAAATTTCGCGATAATCATTTACATCAGCTTTTATAAATTTCCAATTTTCGTGATCGGTTGATGGCAATTTTGACATATAACCTGTAGACAAATCATCTACAACTACTACAAAATTTGTTTTATCCTGAACCAATTTTTCTACTAAAGCTCCACCAACATTTCCGGCACCTCCGGTTACTAATATTTTTCTCATAAAATCATCTAAAATCCTTAGCGAAGATAGTAATTTTACCCAAAATATTCAGTTTTCAAATAGTTAAATCATACCACAAAATTTACGTACTTTTGCGCCATTATGAATATTGAACACTTTTTATCTTTGAGTATATCTCCAATCATTAATGAATTGTTTGCTTTAACAACTAATCCTAATGATATTATTCTTCAAAAAACTAAAAAAGAATTTGAAGGGGACTACACGTTAGTAACATTTCCCTATATCAAAGCAGCAAAAGCCACACCTGAAAAAACAGGTGAATTAATTGGTGAGCAATTAGTAAAAAACAATCCTTCTATTACAAAATTCAATGTGGTAAAAGGCTTCTTAAACATCTCTTTATCAAATGATTTTTGGTTGAATGAATTCATAAGCATTAGCAAAGAAGTTAACTACGGCATAAAACCAGCAAAAAGCAGCGGTAAACAGATTATGTTAGAGTACTCATCCCCTAACACTAACAAACCTTTACATTTAGGGCATGTACGTAATAATTTATTAGGCTACTCGGTAGCTAGCATTATGAAAACACAAGGTCATGATGTGATTAAAGTAAATTTAGTTAACGACCGTGGTATTCATATTTGTAAAAGTATGATTGCCTGGAAATTATTTGGAAATGGAGAAACTCCTCAGTCTAGTGGACTAAAAGGCGATCATTTGGTAGGAAAATATTATGTGATTTTTGATAAAGAATATAAAAAGCAAATTCAAACATTAATTGATGGTGGAACAACAAAAGAAGAGGCTGAAAAGCAAGCTCCCATTATGTTGCAAACACAAGAAATGCTTTTGAAGTGGGAAGCAAGCGATAAAGAAACTATTGATTTATGGAAGATGATGAATGGTTGGGTATATGATGGTTTTGCCGTTTCTTACAAAATGTTAGGCGTCGATTTTGATAAAATGTACTACGAGAGTAATACCTATTTATTAGGAAAAGAAGTTGTACAAGAGGGTCTTGCTAAAAATGTATTTTATAAAAAAGAAAACGGAAGTGTTGCTATTGATTTAACAGAAGATAAATTAGATGAAAAAATAGTTTTGCGTAGCGATGGAACGTCTGTTTACATTACACAAGACATGGGTACTGCCATTGAGCGTTTTAAAGAGTTTCCGGCGATTAGCCAAATGATTTATACCGTTGGCAATGAGCAAGATTATCACTTTAAAGTATTATTTAAAATCCTTGAAAAGCTAGGCTACGCTTGGGCTAAAGAATGCTATCATTTAAGTTACGGCATGGTAGAATTACCAGAAGGTAAAATGAAGAGTCGTGAAGGAACAGTAGTGGATGCTGATGATTTAATGGATGGCATGGTGTCTACTGCTAAAGAAACCACTGAAGAA
>JAEUTR010000120.1 GCA_016787365.1 Bacteroidia bacterium | reverse complement strand
TATTTTTTCTCCCCAACGGTTATAGATGAGACATTTTATTGCTCCTAAACAGGTACCTTGTATATACCATACATCATTTACTGAATCATGATTTGGAGTAAATGTATTTGGAATATATAATGTATAATCACCATCATTAGGCAGCATGGTTAAAATAAAATTTGTTTCACAATTATCAGAATCTATTATTTCAAGTGTGTATGTTCCAGGACTCAACGAATCAAACACCATGACTGGTGTATACGATGTATTATTAAAACTAACTAAATAAGGGAAAGTTCCACCTGTGATGTTTTCAATAACAAATGCCCCATCATTTTCAAAACATTTGGGAGTAATCGTTTTAATATCTGCTATTAAATTAACAGTTGTTTGGGCAATAGAAATTGTTTGGGTATACGTACATGTGTTAATATCTTTTATTGTAATAGTATATATCCCTTGCGAAAGGTTTGTATAAGAAGTAATTGAAGAAAATCCGCTATTATTTAAATTATATTGATAAGGAGGTGTTCCATTAACCACATTAGTTATTTGTACACTTCCGCTATCATTTTTGCAATTCGCGTCTTTTATTAAAACATTTATAGCCGTTGGCCCTACTGTTATACCTACTGGGATAATTGTAGTTGTAACGCATGAACCATTTGTAATTATTAAAGAATAACTACCGGGTGATAAATTATTGATCGTATTTGACGTAGAAGATATTCCGGGACTCCAACTATAATTACTATTAATTAAATTGTCGACGATAGATATTACACCATTATTAAGATTGCAATTAGAGGGAGTAACTGAAACTGATGTTATTGATAAAGGAACAGAACTTAAAATTGTAATCACAGTAGAGGACTGACAGGCCCCATTTATAGCACTCACCGTATAATTTCCGGAAGACAAGCCGCCTGCGGAGTTTATTGTTGAGGATACTCCCCCACTCCAACTATAGATATTATTAGAAGGGGTCGCTGTAATCGTAGCACTACCATTATTCAATCCACAACTTGTATTACTTATATTAACAGACGTAATAGCAGGAGAAGGATTAACACTCACTGTTACAATTGCTGTGTTAGTGCATAAACCTATTGTACCTGTAACCGTATATGTTGTTGTTACTCCTGGTGAAGCCGTGACTATTGTACCTGTAGAACCGGAAAGTGAAGATGCATTACTCCATACATAAGAATTTGCTCCACCAGCCGTTAAAGTCACCGAACTTGATATGCCCTGACATATAGTAGTATTTGGACTAAGTATAACTACCGGTGCGGTTAACACACTCACCGTTACAACTGCGGTATTAGTACACGTATTAGATGTCCCTGTTAAACTATATGTAGTGGTAACTAAAGGATTAAGATTTACACTTTGGGTTACAACTCCATTACTCCAAGAATAGGTATTGGCTGGACTGGAATTTAACAGTGTACTATTACCATTGCAGATCAAGGTATTACCAGAAATACTCATTAACAAAGACTGGGATCCTAAAATAGTAACCACTGTTGATGTCTGGCAGCTATTATTTATGGCAGTTACAGTATAATTACCAGGAGCTAAATTAACTGCTACATTTGTTGACGAAACTCCGGCACTCCAACTATAGGTATTATTAGAGGGAGTTGCTAAAATAGAAACTGCTCCATTATTTAACCCACAACTTGTATTAGTTATATTAACAGATGTTAATATAGGCGAAGGATTGACACTTACAGTTACAACCGCAATATTAGTACATGTATTAGATGTCCCCACTAAACTATACGATGTAGTAACCGAAGGATTAAGATTTATACTTGCGGTTGTTACCCCATTACTCCAGGAATAAGCATTAGCTCCATTGCCATTTAACGTTGTACTATTGCCACTACATATAATTGTATTACCTGACACGCTTAGGGTTGGTGATGGCAAAACAGTAATTGTTTGGTTTGAAGTGGCTGTATTTGTTCCATTAAATGAAGTTAATGAAACAGTATAAACATTAGGAGTTGTATAAATATGATTTGGATTTTGCTGGCTGGAAGTTCCTGAATCACCAAAATTCCAAGAGTAAGAAGTTGCATTAATAGAGGTGTTATTAAAGTTGACCGATTGTCCGGAACAAATAGTTTGAGTATTTGCAGAAAACTGGGATGTGGGAGTTATATTTATTGGAGTAAAAGAAATATCATCCAATCCAAAATCTACACCGGCATTAGATCCCGAAGTGTTTAGCGAGTTTATTCTTATAACCGCTGAAGTATTCGCATTTGAATTCCAGGTTATAGAAAATTGAGTCCATATATTTACAGAGCTACTGGGAGTAAGGGTTCCCACACTTACACCATTTACAGCAAAATTTAACTTCGCAATATTATTGGTATATACAGAGCAAGCCCATATTGATAAAGAATAAGTTTGTGATGGAAGAACGATAACTGTCTGACTCCATGCCGAGTACGAGGCTACTCCTCCGTTAAAGATCATCATATTTCCTGTACCTGTTGTATGATCGTGTCCGGCAAAAACAGAGTGAAAAAAATTCGGATTTGGCCCTACTGAGTAGGCATTATCTACATATGGAAAAAGACAGTTACCTGTATTACAATAGGTATAATTTGTGAAGAAACCAGTATTTCCTGAATTAAAATCTCCGTTTACAACCAAATTTTGAGATACAGATATCTTAATAAATAATAGAAAAATAAGGCAAAAACGCATAAGATTAATCGAAATAAAGATTTTACAATATTTTTATAGACTGCTTTTAACAAAAATACTGTAATGTAACTCTAATTTAACTACCTATAACGAGGTTTTAAGCACAAAAATCAAAAATTCAATAATTTAATTTGGTTTAAAACTTCTGTTTTTTTTCTTCTGGAAACGTCATAACTCGCATTATTTACCATTTCTAATATACAAACATCACCTTTACTATATGACTTCACATAGCTCGTATTGATAATAACACCTTTATTAATTCTAATAAACCCTTTAAAATGTATGAATAGGCCCTCAAATAATTTTAAATTTTTAGTCGAATAATATACGGAGCCATCTACTAATTTCAATTCAGAAACATCTTTTTTTGACTCAACTGAAATAATTTCCTCAATTTTCACAAAAAACACTTTAAAATTATGATGAACCACTATCTTATTTATTATTTCATTTTCATCCTCAATTGTTTTTATAAAATTAAACACATTTTCATTTACACTTTTTTCTGAAATTTTAGCGATCGCTTTATCAACAACCGTTATTAATTTCAAATAGTCAATTGGCTTTAAAATGTATCCCAATGCATTAAATTCAAAAGCTGTAATGGCATATTCATTAAAAGCGGAAACAAAAATTACTTCAAAATCTATTTGGCTAAATAATTTTAATAATTCAAACCCGTTCTTATTTGGCATTTTTATATCCAAAAAAACAATTTGAGGTTTTTGATTTACAATTTCAGAATAGCCATCATCGACATTAGCACACACTGCAATAACCTTAATCAGTTGACAATGCTTGGTCAAAAGAGCCATCAGAACATTCCTATTATGCTCTTCATCATCAATTATAATAGCTTTTATAAAATTCATTCTTTCACGTTATCCAATTGTAAAATTACTTTCGTTCCAATTTGTGAATTATTACTGTCATATAAATCTACAATATTCATTTTATAATTTACAGTATTAAACATTTTATTCAGACTTTCAATTTTATCAAAAATCAATTTAGTACCTTTTGAGTTAACATCTATCAACTTTAATAAATTTCTCCCTATACCATTGTCTTCAATTTCAATCACCGGTAACTCATTTAATTTATAAATAGAAATTTTTAGTAATGGTTTTCTTGCGTTATTCAAAGGCAGTAATCCATGCCAAATTGCATTTTCAATAAAAGGCTGAGTAATCAATGCGGGTACTAATTGGTCTTCAATTTCAACATTTTCGGCAATATTCAATTGAAATTCGAAATTATTTTTAAACCGAATACCCTCTAACTCTATATTTAATTTAATAATTTCAATTTCTTCAGACAGCAGAATATAGTTTTTATCTGAATATTTTAAAATTTGTCTTAAAAAAAAACTGAATTTAGCTAAATAATGCCCTGCTTTATCTAAGTCTTTTTGGTAAATTAAATCCTGAATAGCTGCCAAGCAATTGGAAATAAAATGAGGATTCATTTGAGCTTTGATAACCTTTAATTCCAACTCTGAAACCCGGTTTAATAACTCAAAATTATTTTTTTGTTTTTTTAAATTTCGTTTGTTATTAATTAAAATAAAAACAATTATACTTGAAAACACCAATAAAACAATACCATATTTTACGCATTCAGAGAGAAAATTTGCAAATTTATTAGGATTTTCAGCGTTATATAATTCTTCAATTTCATTTGCATTTAATGATTTATGGAAAATTTTAATATCATCAAAAATACCTTGCGAAAACCTTTCATTTTTTTTACTGGCAGAATGACCAACCATCATAGAATCAGTGCTCAAAAATTTAGTCTCAAAATTCTTTTTTGATCTGCCTTGAAGTTCTCCATTGATATAAAATTCTAATGCTTTATTGTTACAAATAAAGACTAGATGATACCACTCATTAAAATTTATTTTTTTATTAGAAGTGATTGTCACCTCTGTTAATGAATCTTTAGTTGAATTTACTGCAAAACAATTATTATAACACTGATATGCAATTACTAATGCATTTATAAAATCTTCTCCTGTGCCATTTTTAATTGTTATTATAGGATTAGCATCAAATCCCTTTCCTGAATACACACGTCTGTCTAATTTAACCCACAATGAAATAGAAATATTGGGGGATTTTAACAAATTAGAAGTTCCT
>JAEUTR010000119.1 GCA_016787365.1 Bacteroidia bacterium | reverse complement strand
TATTTATGTAAATCTTTCAAAATTTCATGTAACGTATATATTTATATGATTTGCAATTTTGTAGTATGAGTATTAATACAAAAATGCATATAAGTAAAATAGTCAGTAAGTTATTTTTTAGTTTGCTTATAATAGCATTATTTTTTCACTCGAAATTAAATTTTAGCCAAATACCTCCTTTAGCAACAACTTCCGAGTTTGCTGTGTTTACTTCCGTTGGAGCAATTAACAATAGTGGAACAACACACATTGAAGGTGATGTTGGCACTAATGCCGGAGCATTTACAGGCTTTCCTCCCGGAATAATAGTTGGATCCACTCATATTATTGATTTTGCTTCTTCACAAGCAGCTATTGATGTAGATGCCTTGTATAATTATTTTAGTGGAGTTTTTTGTGACACGCTTATCGGATCTACCTTGGGCGAATCTCAGGTGCTTATTCCAAATGTATATTGTATCAGCTCCGCTTCAATTTTAAATGGAGATTTGATATTAGATGCTAAGGGAGACCCAAATGCGGTATTTATTTTTAAAATTGATGGCGCTTTTTCTTCTGCAATATTATCTAAAATTATTTTAATAAACCTTGCTTCTTCAACTAATGTTTATTGGCAAATAAATGGATTATGTTCATTAGGTGACTCGTCTGTTTTTAAAGGCACTACTGTTGCAAATGGAGCTATTAATGCATTAGAAGCCTCATCTGTTGAGGGAAGATTACTTTCAAAAGCCGGAGCTATTTCTTTAAACAACAATAAAATAACACTTCCTACTATTTCATATTCTTTGCCTATCGAGTTACTTTCATTTAAAACACAATGCGTTAATAAAGAAACAATTTTAAAATGGAATACCATTTCCGAAATAAATAATGCCTACTTTTTAATAGAACGTAGTATTGACGCTATTGAATGGAATGTAGTGGGAAAAATTAATGGATCAGGTAGTTCAACTGTTGGAAAAGAATATGTTTTCAAAGATAAGGAGATATACAGGCATATTTTTTATTATCGTTTAAAGCAGGTCGATTTTAATGAAAGTTTTAAATATTCGCCAATAATCAATTCTAAAAACTGCATAGATAATTCTCAACAATTAGATATATTTCCTAACCCATCAACGGGTATGGTTAATGTTTTATTTAGTGGCGAAAAAGAGCAGATTAAGAATATATCAATTTATAATTCGTTAGGCGAAAAAATTTATAATTCAGGATTCTTTCAATCGGAAATTAATTTATCTGGAAAGCGAGAGGGAATTTATTATATACACTATAATTTAAATTCAGAAATATTTACCAAAAAACTAGCTATTAAATATTTGGAATAAAATTATCGTTTATTCGTTTCATTATAGCAATCTCTGCATAATGGCTCGTAACTATCCGTTTCTCCCAAAAGAACTAAACTTGTTTCGGCAGTTGTACGGTGAGAAATATGAGCTAAGCTACCACAACGCATGCAAATAGCATGAACTTTAGTTACGTACTCCGCACTAGCTAAAAGTGCAGGCATTGGACCAAAAGGTTGGCCTTTAAAATCCATGTCTAACCCTGCAATAATTACCCTAACACCACTGTCTGCTAATTGGTTACATACGTTTACCAGTTCCATATCAAAAAATTGTGCCTCGTCAATACCTACTACATCCACATCATTAGCTAATAATAAAATGTTAGAACTGGATGGAACCGGTGTACTGTGGATTTCGTTACCCTGGTGAGATACCACTTTTTCTTCGTGGTAGCGGGTGTCTATTTGTGGTTTAAAAATTTCTACCTTTTGTTTGGCAAATTGCGCACGCCTTAACCTGCGAATTAATTCTTCAGTTTTACCGGAAAACATCGAGCCACAAACCACCTCAATCCAACCTTTTCGTCCCGCATTATGTTTGATGTTTTCTAAAAACATGTTTATTATATATTGATAACAAAATCTAAAAATAAACTAAGTATACATAAAATGCAGTATTTTTAATTTTTAATTATTCACATTATGCAAACGGATATTTTACAGAAACAACTTCAAACATCTTTACAGGAATTAAAAACAGCTATTGATAAATTTGAAAAGTATCCATCGCCAAGTACTCAATATGCCGAACAATTGCATACAGCCATTCACCAGGCTAATAAGTTGGTTTCTGCATATCTGGTTTTAAAAGAACAAAAAGATGTGTCGCCCGAATTAAACTTACACATCAAATTAATGAATGTTCCTGCAGTTGAAGAAAAACCGGCTATTATAGAACCATTTAAAGAAAATAGTGTTGTTGAAGAAAAAGTTGTAACAGTTGAAGAAGAAATAAAAAAGGTTGAAGTGATACAAGAGCCTGTGATTGAAAAAGCTGTTATCGAAAATATTGTACCACAGGTAATAGAAGAAAAATTAACAACTAAAGAATTACCTAAAATTGCAATCAATATCAATGATAAATTCAGATTTATTAATGAACTGTTTGCATCCAATGCTACGGAATACAATATTGCTATTGAACAAATAAACACAGTAGCTTCATTAAATGAATTAAATAATTACTTAAGTGGATTAAAATCTATTTATGGTTGGAAAGAGGATAA
>JAEUTR010000097.1 GCA_016787365.1 Bacteroidia bacterium | reverse complement strand
TAAGCTAATCCCATAACAGGGATGTGAAAAGTATGCGGTGTTAAATTTTTCATAGTACCATTATTTTTTTTGTTTTGACAAATATATTCACTTTATTTTTAAATAAGACAATTTTATCCGAATTAAAAACATATTCTCAAACTTATGATTTCAATCATAAAATCATAAAAACTAACTCGATAATTTTGAAGAAAAATATATTTATGAAAACAACATTAAAATACTTATTAGTAGCAGGATCTATAGGATTATTCTCTTGTGGTTCACAAACAGAAGCTAAAACAGAAAATAATAGTGAAAATAACACAGAAGCAACTGCAACTGAAGCTACGGGAGCAGGTCAATCTGGTGTTCAAGATGCAACATCAAATCCAAATATAGTTCAAGTGGCAATTGGAAGTAAAGATCACACTACATTAGTTGCAGCCGTTAAGGCAGGCGAACTTGTTGATGCTTTGAGTAATGCTGGACCTTTTACAGTTTTTGCTCCAACAAACGCAGCTTTCGATAAATTGCCAGCTGGTACTGTAGATGGATTATTAAAACCTGAGAAAAAAGAAGATCTACAAAATATTTTAGGATACCACACCTATGTTGGAGCTTTAAAGGTAGAATACATGAATGATAATCAAGAATATGATATGGTATATGGTGGTAAAGTAAAAATAACCAAACAAGGTGATAAAACATTCGTAAATGGCTCTGAAATTATAGCATCAATTACTACAGCTAACGGTATTATTCACGTTATAGGTGACGTGTTACTACCAAAATAAAATATATTAATCAAAAACAAAAACGTTATGATTTACTGTTCCGCAACAAATAGTAAAATTCAAACCAAATTTGACACCGAATAATATTTTACTTTTTTCAAATTAAGTTTCGGTTTTTTTGATTAACAAGAAGGCTACCTCACAAGGGTAGCCTTCGCCAATTATATATCACTCTTATATGATTATAATCATTATATGTACAACATAAATTCATAATCTTTGTAAAAAAAATATGGAAATTAGTGTCTTGCATAACATTACTCAATCATATAATTATGAAGAGTATAAAAAAATGGTAATTAAATATGCTGAAGAGTATACAACATCTGGAGAACAATTAAAAGAACGGATTGCCGCCACTTTAATTAACGCTCAACGAATGAAACGTATAGATAAACAATGTATTATAAATTACAATTTACATACATTAACAGGTCAAATAAATAAAAAACAGAAGTGGTTGCTAATTTCAGAAACTTGGTGTGGAGATAGTGCGCAATGCGTTCCTGTAATTGCTAAAATTGCTGAATTGAATGAGAAAATAAAATTAGAAATAATATTCAGAGATGAACATTTAGATGTAATAGATTCCTTTTTAACTAATGGATCACGATCAATTCCGAAACTAATATCTATTGATGAGGAAACTGAATCTGTAAATTTCATTTGGGGGCCTCGACCTCAAGCCATACAAAATAAAGTATTAGAATTAAAAAATAGTAATAATGAAATCACACATGATGAACTCGTGAAAAATATACACCTATGGTACGCACAAGACAAAACTAAATCTATTCAATCTGAATTTATTGAATTGTTAAATAAAGTAAATTTAGAATAACAAATAACTTGTATGATTCAAATCATTAATTGACGATTATCCCTTGTCTAATTTTACGCCTGAAACATAAATAATTTAGAAAATGGAAACAATCGAAACATTAGATGTAACAATCATAGAACCAAAATTAAAACACCCAACTATTTTTCAAAGATTTGACAAACTCACAGAAGGTGGTGCTTTTATTATTCACAATGACCATGATCCAAAACCTTTGTACTATCAATTAATAGGTGAAAGAGGCAATATTTTTTCTTGGGAATATCTTGAATCAGGGCCAGATTACTGGAAGGTTAAAATTAAAAAAAATGAATATTCAAATGAACCTACCATTGGTGAACTAGTAGCAAAAGATTTTAGAAAAGCAGAAATATTCAAAAAATATAATTTAGATTTTTGCTGCGGAGGAAAAAAAACAGTAACTGAGGCATGTAACGACAAAAAAGTTGATTACATGGAAGTTGAAAAAGAATTGAATACTCTTGATGTGATAAACACAACGCCATCACAAAACTTTGATGAATGGAATTTAGATTTTTTAGTGGACTATATATTAAATACACATCATGAGTATGTCAAAAAATCTATTCCATTATTGATTGAATATACAAGTAAAGTGGCAAAGGTACATGGTGGAAACCATCCTGAAGTAATTAACATTTCTCAAAAATTTGCTGAAGCAGCTGAAGAGTTAAATGGGCATATGTGCAAAGAAGAACAAATTTTATTCCCATATATTAAACAACTCGTATTAGCGAAAACTAATAAGTTAAAAACTCCTTATACAGCTTTTGGAACAATTAAAAACCCTATACAGATGATGGAACATGAACATGATGCTGTTGGAGACATATTTAAAGAGATTAGACAGTTATCAAATAACTATACTCCTCCGCTAGATAGTTGCGCCACATATGAGGTTTCATTTTTGAAGTTAAAAGAATTTGAAGAAGATTTATATCAGCACATTCACTTAGAAAACAACATACTCTTTCCTAAAAGCATATCATTAGAAAGTCAACTATAACAATTAACCAAACAGACCCCTAAACGGGTCTGTTTTAATTTAAAGTAATATGTATATAAACGAAAACACAAAAATATCAGTTTTAATAAATTTCAATCCCAAATCAGTAGATGCCATTGTATCAATATCAAATAATTTTGATAAACTTAAAATACCAATTTTAAGAAAAGTTTTAGCGTCGAGAGTTAGTATTAAACAAGCTGCTAAAATTGGCGGATCAAGTGTAGATGAATTTTATAATAAACTAATTCCACTTGGTTTTAAAATCAAAGAAAACACAATTAATTCAAAAAAGAATCTAGTTGAGCCTTCATCAAACCATTTTCAAGAAATAAACGAAGACAATGTTACTGACTTAGATGTTAGAGAAATGTTAAAAGCAGGAAAAGATCCGTTTAATATAATTATGAATGCATTAAGCAACCTTTCAACTAATTCCGTTTTAAAAATTATAAATACATTTGAGCCAACACCTCTTATTTCAATTTTATCAAAAAAGGGTTATGTTCATAACACTATTGTAATTGAAAAGCAATTAGTTCACACCTATTTTAAAAAAGATAGCGCTATTATATTTGATAACAAGGAAATAATTGATAATAATAGTTCTGAAGAAATAACTATAGTTTTAAAATCTTTTGGAACCAATATCAAAGAGTTAGACGTAAGGCATTTGGAAATGCCATTGCCAATGGCTATGATTTTAAATGAACTGCCTTCACTACCAGAAGATTACATTTTATTGGTAAATCATAAAAAGGTTCCTAAATTTCTATTTCCCGAATTAGCGGAAAGAGGCTATCAATGGAGAATTCAAATAATTACTGAGGATAATGTAAAGTTATTTATATTTAAATAATGTTGAATCCAGGTTTAAGAGATAATTATATTTATAGAATTATAATCGCTCATTATATTTCATCAGCTCTTTTTCTATTAGTTATACCGATTTTACTTATTTTTTCAAATGAAGCTTTTCTAGGTCATTATTTTCATCCTAAAGTTCTTGCAATAACACATATAACAACTTTAGGATGGATAACCTTCATCATAATAGGATCTTTATATCAATTAATCCCTGTGATAACTAATAAAAAAATA
>JAEUTR010000095.1 GCA_016787365.1 Bacteroidia bacterium | reverse complement strand
TTCCAATTAATCCAACGGAGGCAAAACCTACAAAACCACTATCTGATTTTACCACACCTTTTATAGAAGCGTTTTGAGCCACAGTGAAACCTGTACCCCATAAAAACAATATCAATATCCAAAATTTCATCTTTTATAATTAATTGCAAAGTTCTTTACAATTTATATACTTTAAATTATTATTTTTGGTTAACCAAAAAATTAATTTATGCAGTCTGAAACTATTGAGAATTATTTAAAAACCATTTATCATCTCTCTGCCGGAAATTCAACAATAGTAAACAACAAACAGCTGGCTGATAAATTAAAGGTTATTCCCGCTACTGTTACAGAAGCTGTTAAAAAATTGCATGATTTAAAATTAGTTATTTACGAAAAGTCGTATGGCACGAGACTAACTTCTTCCGGATCAAAAATGGCATTAAATATCGTTAGAAGACATCGTATATGGGAAACGTATTTAGCTAATGAATTAGGTTTTGGTTGGGACGAAGTACATGAAATAGCAGAAGAATTAGAGCATATTAAAAATGATAAACTTATAAAAAAATTATCCGAAAAATTAGGACATCCAAATTTCGATCCTCACGGAGACCCAATTCCTGATGAAAAGGGGAAAATTCAAAAAAGTAATTTTATAAAACTATCAGAGGTAAAAGTAAAACACCATTGTAAAATAATGGGTGTAACGGACCATTCGACAACATTTTTGAAATACTTAGAAAAGCACGAATTAATTATTGGTGCTTCCATCACTATTAAAACCATTGAGGATTTTGATAATTCAATTGTTTTAGTTTGTCAAAAAAAAGATGTGAGTGTGAGTTCCAAAGCAGCTGAATGTATTATTGTAGAAACAATTTAAATCAAATCAACAAACCAAAAACCCTTAGTGATAACATTGGATGAACACACATCATCGGTAATTTTTATTTCCAAAGGTTTGTAAATTTTTTCTCCGATAGTAAAATCAATTTTTGTTTTAAAAATTGGTCCGCTATAACAAAACGTATGGTACTCTCCATTTTCTCCACAAGGGTCAACATTTTTAGGCAAATCCTTAATAAAAGACACATCTATTTCTTTCCCCACCCACTCTTCATTAAAATAGCCATCATTTACACAACAGGTTATTGTTTTAAATTTTTGATTGATAAAATCATTGATCAAAAAAGTCGTGTCTGTTTTCCATAAAGGGAATACGGCTTTCATATCAACCTTCGCCATATTATTTTCCCTGTATGTTCTCAGGTCTTCCAAAAAAATATCTCCAAAAATAACATGTTCTATTCCTTCCGATTTTGCTTTTAAAAGCAATGCTTCCATTTGTTTCTCATACTCTTCATTAGTGCCTTCACTTACCATTACTTTCAACAAAGGTATTCCTATCGCTTCTGCCTGCTTATCCAATAATTCTTCTCTTACACCATGCATGGATACCCTTTTAAAATTGGCATTTACCGTCGTTAATAAATACTGAACATCAAATGTATTTTCGGTTAATACTTTATGTAAACAGTAAGCAGAGTCTTTGCCCCCACTCCAACTGAATATAGCTTTTGGTTTTATCATATTAAACACAAGTATACAATAAAAAGAGAAGATAAAAAACGGAACGCAGATAAGCTACAATCTATACAATCATTTACATCATACCAATCTACCCTATCTGCGTTCTGTTATTTTATATTTAATTACAAGCTACCTGCATAGTTTTTGGCGCTTTAATCTGATACGTTAATGTTAATTTTTTATTGTCTTTTGCCTGAATAACAGTACGCCATTTTAAAATCCCGGTTACATCATCATATTTTGCTCCCGATATTTCTTTTCTTTCAATGGTTACCATTTTATCCTGAGTTAAAGGCATTTGGTCTTCCACTTCAATTTCAATTTTGTTGGCACGAGAATTTTTCATCGTAATTTCAAATGTATATTGATGTAAGATGTCATTATCTAAAATTTTCTGAGAACATTTATCTTTTATTTTTTGACGCTTAACTGCCACATTTTTATCTATCCCTAAAGATAATTGAATGGTATCTTCGGTTCCTCCGGGCGATAAATTGGTATTACCAATATATGATCCGTCGTAATAAATAGATGCTTGTCCACTCATCGTAATTGCCTCTTCCCAATCAGGTAAAACAGCCGTTAAATACACATTATTATTTAAT
>JAEUTR010000402.1 GCA_016787365.1 Bacteroidia bacterium | reverse complement strand
TGCCGCTTTTGTAAATTCACTATCTGGCTTTAAAAGTGTAGCATTAATAGGGACAGCAAACAGTAGTAAACAGACAAATTTAGCCATTTTTAATTCCTTAATTCATATTGGTGCCAATCCTCCATATATTGGTTTTATATCCCGTCCAGATTCGGTTGATAGACATACACTAGCAAATATTACCGAAACCGGTTATTATACAATAAATCATATCAACGAAACCATTTATAAACAAGCTCATCAAACATCAGCACGTTATCCAAAAGATGTTTCTGAATTTGACGCTACTCACTTAACTACTGATTATAAACTAGGTTTTAAAGCTCCGTTTGTAAAAGAAAGTCATATTCAATTGGGAGTACAGTTTAAAGAACGTATTAATATAGCTACAAATAACACGGTTTTAATTATAGGACAAATTAATCAGGTTTATTTCCCCAATGATTGTTTATGTGATGATGGCTTTTTAGATATAGAAAAAGCAAAAACCATTACGTGTAGTGGTTTAGATAGCTACCATAAAACCGAACGCTTAGCAAGATTAACCTATGCCAAAGCTGACAGAGATGTGAGTTTAGCGAAGCTTGGTTACATTGAATAAAACTCTATTATGAAACATTTTTTCAGATTAACGCTTTGTATTGCTGTTCCATTATTAATAGGTGGAATTTCTGGGTTTGCCACAGCAACAAATATAAACGATTGGTATGTTAGTATTAACAAGCCATCATTTAATCCTCCCAACTATTTATTTGGTCCGGTTTGGACAAGCCTTTACATTTTAATGGGAATATCATTTTACATGATATTACAATCACCCGCAAATGAATTAAGAAAAAAAGCGATTGCTATTTTTTGTAGTCAATTATTTTTAAACTTTTGCTGGAGTTTTATATTTTTTAAATTTCAATTACTTGGATTAGCTTTTATTGAAATTATATTGATGTGGGCTAGTATCATCACTATGATTATAATCTTTTTTGAGATTAATAAAAAAGCTGCCCTACTTCAAATTCCTTATTTATTATGGGTAAGCTTTGCAAGTGTACTAAATGGAAGTATTTGGTTTTTGAACTAATGCTTCACATAAATATCCCCGCTACGATGTTTTTCATTAAACACACGGATATAAAAGATAAACCCATTTTGACGGTATAATTCCTTTAAATAAGGGCAATCTCGCTTTACCACTTCTTCATCTGTAACTTTTGCTACAAAACATGAAGGTCTGGCAAACTGAATATCTTTCATCCAATTGGTTCTGATTAACCCGTAAGAAATATCAATGGTAATGTTTAACGCTTCCAATTCAGGTCGTTTTAATTCTATATAATCATTAAATGATTGATTGTTTTTAAATGAAGTATCTAATTCTCCGTAAAATAAAGTAGCATAACTCTTCAGTCCTATCGTTTCTACATTAAAATGATGTTTAGCACATTGCTTATAAAATTCAATAGCTGCCCGTTGTGTGTATTGCTCTACTTTAGGAACAATAACCATAATTATACTATATATTGCAAACAAAGAACTAAAAAACAACAAATAAATATACTTATAGCTTCCTGATTTTAGTTTCGCTAAACTAAAATAAGAAATTCCCAGAAATATA
>JAEUTR010000024.1 GCA_016787365.1 Bacteroidia bacterium | reverse complement strand
GGTTAATAAACGTTCATATTTTGTGAGCAGTTCCTTGAACATATAGGTTCCAATATAAACTGAATTATCAACAGATTTAAAAGCTCCTCTGAATGTTGTCCAAGTTTTTTTATCATCCTCATAAAAATCATCAGACTGGAGACTTGCGGAAAACAAACTATCTAGATGTTTTCCATCTAAATAAACTTTTAGTGTAAATCTTGAATCTCTGTTAAAAGTGTTTTGGTCATTAAATTTTGTAATTGGACGAAGGGTATTTAACAGTGCGTCTTTTAAATATACTCTAAAATAAATTGGTTCTCCTAAATTAAATTCACTTTTAAAACCAGCTTCATTTTCTTTTCCTTTAGCTAAATCATTATCATTATTTGAAAAAGCTATTTTACCTATATACTTCTGATGTATTGGACTTGTTATCCCTATAGTGTTATCCTGTGAAAAGGCTGTATGTAAAGAAAAAAACGTTATTACTAAAAATAATTGCTTAAGCATATTCTATTTTTTAATGGTTTATAAAACTATGAATCATTACTCCCAAAATTATGCATACATGTAAAATTTGTACGTACCGTTAATTACATATTTAGCACAAAACCCCTCGCTAAAAAAGGTACAATTATGTAATAAACGGTACCAGATGCCATTTCAATCCAACCTATTTTTGAAAGTCATAAATGTTCGCTTATCCAAAAATAAATAGTTAATGCAAAAATTAAGTAATATGAAAGTAAAAACAATTTTAACATCTATCTTTTCATTAATCCTATCAATCGTATATAGTCAAACCGTAAATTGGGCAAAAACTGATGTTTCTGGTGCTAGTTCATACGGAACTGATGTAGCGGTTAATTTATCTGGAGGCGTCTATTCTTGTGGATATTTTTCTGGTTCTGTATCATTTGGTGGAGGGTACAGCTTTACATCAAGAGGGTCTTTTGATATGTATATTTCGAGTAGAGACCAAAATGGTGTTATCCAATGGGCAACAAGGTTTGGTGGCACAGGTGCTGATTATGTCAGATCTATTACTACAGATGCCGCCGGTGACATTTATGTCATTGGTGACTTTTCAGGCACATGTGTTTTTGGAACAACTACCCTCACTGCTATTGGTGGCGGACCTGAAGCCTTTGTCTCTAAACTTACACCTTCTGGCAGTGTTTCTTGGGTAAAACAATTTGGTGGAGCAAGTGGAGGAACAGTTTATGGGAATGATATAACAGTTGCTCCAAATGGTAACATATATATTACTGGTAATTTTTCTAATGTGTGTAAATTTGGTCCTACGACCTATTTAGCAAGTGGCATTTCTGATGCCTATGTAGTTCGTGTTACATCTGTGGGTGGAGTAATCGGTTTTCTAAAATTTAGTGGCAGTTTAAGTACCAATTCAGCATATGGCAATTCTATTACTTCAGATTCTAATAGCAATATCTATTTTACTGGTTCATTTAAAGGCACCACATCATTTGGAACAACAACTTTAACCGCAACAGGAGGAAGTGACATTTACTTTGGTAAAATTGATGCTTTAATTGGTTCTATTTTATGGGCAAAGAAATATGGTGGAACTGGTGACGATGCAGGACATGGACTTTGTACAGATAATAATTCATTTATATATTTAACTGGCGCGGCAAATGGAACTTATTTGTTTGATGGGTTAAATCTAAACTCATCAGGAGCAGATGATATTTTTGTTTTTAAATGCGATTTGAATGGTAATGCACAATGGGTTAAAAATGCTGGAGGAACAGCAAATGATATTGGAAAAAAAATCTCTTATAATTCTGGCGCATTAGTATTAACTGGAGACATTCGCAATTCTGCTAATTTCGGATCAAATTTAGTATCTAGTTACGGATTAGTTGATGCATTTATATCAAAAATGAACACTAACGGTTCATTTTTATGGGCAATTGGCGGTGGCAGTTCAGGTAATGATTTTGGTTCAGGAGTTGCAATAGATAATACTGCAATATATGCAAACGGATATTATACAGGAACTGGTACTTTTGGAACCTTTACTTTAAGTACAACTACAGGGGGCACAAATTCAGAAGCATATAATTTAAAAGTTAATTTATGTAGCACAAATACTTCTACAATGACAGTTAATGCTTGTGATTCATATATTTATCAGTCACAGACCTACACAACATCCGGTGTATACTCATTTACGAATACTAATATTGCAGGATGTGATAGTATTACATATCTAAATCTAACTATTTCAAACACACCAACTATTACTGTAAATAACACTACCATTTGTTCTGGCCAATCTCACACCATTGTTCCATCGGGAGCTAATACATATACTATTCAAGGAGGTAGTTTTATTGTTAGCCCTAGTACTACTACCAGTTACACGATTGTTGGAGCTTCTTCAAATGGGTGCATTAGTTCAAATACAGCAACCTCAAATATCATTGTAAATAGCACACCAACAATTTCTGTAAATAATGGTTCTATTTGCGCAGGCAATTCTTTCACTATTAATCCTAGCGGTGCAAGCACTTATACCATTAGCGGCGGTTCATCTATTGTTACACCTACATCTAATGCAACATATAGTGTTACAGGTACCAGCGCTCAAGGTTGTACTAGTTCAAACACCGCAATTAGTTCTGTAACCGTAAACGCATTACCAACTATTTCCGTTAACAGCGGTTCTATTTGTTCTGGTTCTTCATTTACAATGTCTCCATCTGGCGCAAGTACATATACATACTCTAGTGGCTCGGCAGTTGTTTCACCTACAACAAATACTTCTTATTCTGTCACTGGAACTAGTGCCGCTGGCTGCTTAAGCTCTAACACTGCTGTTTCATCTGTAACAGTTAATACTAAACCAACTATTTCAGTTAATAGCGGTTCTATTTGTGCAGGTAGTTCTTTCACTATTAACCCTAGTGGAGCAAGCACATACACCATTAGTGGCGGTTCATCTATTGTTACACCTACATCAAATGCAACATATAGTGTTACAGGTACTAACTCTCAAGGTTGTATTAGTTCAAATACCGCAATTAGTTCTGTTACTGTAAATGCAATACCTACTATCTCAGTTAACAGCGGTTCTATTTGTTCTGGCTCTTCATTTACAATGTCTCCATCTGGCGCAAGTACATATACCTACTCTAGTGGTTCTGCAATTGTTTCGCCAACTGCAAGTGCTTCTTATTCTGTTACTGGTACTAGTGCTGCAGGATGTTTAAGCTCTAATACGGCTGTTTCTTCTGTAACTGTTAATACTTTACCAACTATTTCAGTTAACTCGGGTACAATCTGTTCGGGTAATTCATTTACTATTAATCCTACAGGCGCTAATACATATACGGTTAGCGGGGGCTCTTTTGTGGTTTCTCCATCAGCTTCAACTAGCTATACTGTTACAGGCACTTCAGCAAATGGTTGTATTGGTTCTACAGGTGCTGTGAGTAATGTAAATGTTAATTCGCTTCCAACTATTTCTGCTTCAACAAGTAATACATTACTTTGTACTGGGCAAACGGCTACATTATCAGCAAGTGGTGCATCAACTTACACTTGGAGCAATTCACAAAACACTGCTAACATAGCTATTTCTCCAACCACTACAACTTCTTATACTTTATCAGGTACAGATGCAAATGGTTGTACCAATTCAACGGTGATAACTCAAAGCGTTAGCAGCTGTACCGGTTTACAAAATCTAACTAATGATTTTGAAATCAACATCTATCCAAATCCAACTAATGGTAAATTCACAATCAACTTACCTGTTCAATGTGATATGGAAATTATCGACATGCTTGGTTCTGTTATTTCAAAACATTCAAGTATCTCTGGTATACAAACAATTGATATCAGTAATTATTCTGGAGGTGTTTATTTTGTAAAACTTAAAACAAACAATAACCAATATTCAATTAAGAGAATCATAAAAAACTAATACCTATTATTTTATAACAACTATTTAATTAAAAGAGAACTCTGTAGAGTTCTCTTTTTTATTTATTACTTATCTCATTAATCTATTTTGATACAAATATGTAACTAACGGTTAATAAATTAAATCTCATGACTTTATTTTTACGTTTCTCTATTTTATCAATATCTAAAAATTAAAAATCTAGATATGATGAAATAAGTGTGCCTTTCTTTATCTATTAAAAACTATCGTATGATTAAAAAACTATTATCAATTGCTATCATTTTTCTAACTTTTAGTGGAATAAATGCTCAAACTCAATTTTGGAGCGACACATTTGAAGACACTGGTGCCCCATCTAGTGGAAGCAGAACACCCTCTCAAAGTTTTAGTTGCGGAGGTCCGCCTGCAACAAATTATTTTTTCCGGACAAATGTAGCAGGTATTGCGCTTCAATCAGGCACATATTCGAGTTTTGAAGGATCTAAGTTTTGGGCAGGTGAAGACATTGACTTTGGTCCAACATGTACAAATGTATCAATCAGTGCTAATCAGCAGGTAACATGGTCAGGTCTTAATATTTCAGGTAAAACAGGTTTGTCATTTCGCGGATTATTTGCTGCTAATGGATCATTTGCTTCAAATTGGGAAGGTTCTTCATTTGGAGCTAATCAGGATTACTTATCTGTTGAGTACAGAATTGATGGAGGCGCTTGGACAAAAGCCGTTGCATTTTATGCTAGCACAACAGCACAATCAACAACACTCAAATTAGAAACTACGGGAGACCTTATTGGAGATGGTGCTGATTTGACATATACTTTTACAGAATATACAGCAAACATTATAGGCTCAGGCACCACATTAGATTTACGTCTAAATGTTTTTGCAAATGGAACAGGTACAGAAGAAATAGCTGTTGACAATTTCCGTTTATTTGAGACTGCGGGTTGCACAAATCCAACAATTGGCACTCAACCAACAAACAAATCTGTTTGCTTTAATGGCAATACTTCTTTTTCAATTGCAGCAACCGGAGCCTCTTCTTATCAATGGCAAGAAAATTCTGGCTCTGGTTTCACTAATATAACTAATGGAGGTATTTATTCAGGGGCTACTACTTCTGCTTTATCATTAACAGGTGTAAATTTCCCAAGTGGCTATTTATACCGTTGTATTGCAGTTGGCACAGGAACTTGTCAAACAACTTCAAACTCAGCCACTCTAACAGTATCTGCTTATTTCAATACAAGTTCTCAAACAAATGTTTCTTGTAATGGTGGCAGCAATGGATCGGCTACATTAAATGCAGCTGGAGGTATTGCTCCTTATAACTATTCTTGGGCGCCTAGCGGCGGCACTGGTGCAACGGCCAGTGGACTTGTCGCAGGAACATATACTGTTACTGTTACGGATGCAATTAGTTGTTCTACAACTAAAACATATACAATTACTCAACCTACCTCCATTTCATTAACTCCATTGTCTCAAACAAACATTTCTTGTAATGGTGGTTCTAATGGAGCAGCTTCTGTTAATGCAGCAACTGGCGGCGCTGGTGGTTATACTTATAACTGGACACCTGGCAACCCTACTGGAGATGGCACTACTTCTGTTTCAGGTTTAACCGCAGGCACTTGGTCATGTACAGTAACAGATGCAAATTCTTGTACCAGAACTCAAACTTTCAATATCACTCAACCTGCAACTGCAGTATCTGCTTCAAATGTTGTGACTAATGTTTTATGTTTTGGCGCTTCAACTGGTGCTATTAATTTAACACCTTCTGGTGGTACTGCTCCTTACTCATTTAACTGGGGCGGTGGTATCATTACAGAAGATAGAACAGGTTTGTTAGCTGGAGCTTATACTTGCACAGTTACAGATAATAATGGTTGTACAACTACTTCTAATGCAACAATTACTCAACCAGCTTCTGCAGTATCCGCATCAAATGTTGTAACTAATGTTTTATGCTTTGGCGCTTCAACAGGTGCAATTAATTTAACACCATCTGGTGGTACTGCTCCTTATACATTTAATTGGGGCAGTGGTATTACAACAGAAGATCGAACAGGATTATTAGCAGGAACATATAATTGTACAGTTACAGATAATAATGGTTGTACTACAACATCAAATGCTTCAATCACTCAACCTTCTTCTGCAGTTTCTGCATCCAATGTTGTAACTAATGTTTTATGTTTTGGCGCTTCAACTGGTGCTATTAATCTAACTCCAGCTGGT
>JAEUTR010000679.1 GCA_016787365.1 Bacteroidia bacterium | reverse complement strand
GCGTTATTTTATTTTATACTGTATGTGTTTTTTAGTAAACATAAATGGAAAACATATATCATTCCGATATTGCTTGGATTATTAGTTTCAGTAAGGTTTGTAGGTCTTTCTTTAATGTTTTCATATCTGATGATTATATTGACATCTAAAGAAAAAACGAGTTTTCAAAAAATAAAAGAATTGGTTTTATGTTTATTTATTTCAGCATTCATATTAGCTTTCTTTAATTTTTTTGTTTTACCTCAGGTTAGTAATCAGGAAGTTGGTTTTTATGGAAGTTTTGTTGCGAACACTTATACTTTTGATGTCTTTATTTCGAATGCAGAAATATATTCTAAATATATGATGTTCTTTTTTGAGCAGGAAATTCCGTTCTGGATAAATAAAGTGATAGCGTTTTTTTGTATCGTCTTTTTTGGAATTGGGTTTGTTATTTCGGTAAAAAATAAAAAAGACATTGTTTTTTATTCTTTTGTTTTTTATGGTCTTTTTTTATGTGTATATCCGTATAATGGTGATACTATTCGTTTTTTAATTCCAATAGTTCCGTTGTTTTTTTATTATATAATTACAGGAATTTATATGTTATTTAACCTAATAGCAATTCCTAAAAAAGAAGTAATAATTGGCGCAGCATTTTTAATTATTTTATTAAGTAATTCAAAAACCGTTTGGTTAGCAATCAACAGTCAAAATAATAATATAGGGCCTTTTGAAAATAGTGTTTTACATGATTTTAAAGAGGTAGAGAAAAATGTAAAGCCTCATGAAAGTATTGCTTTTGCAAAACCCTTTTTGATTAATTTATTATGCGACAGAAATAGTTACTATATTAATAAAACCAACATTAATACAGTATTATTACAATCAAATTACTATCTGGCAGCTAAACCTTCGGTGCAGGAATTGTATGACAACAAAAATACGGTTAAGCTTTTACAGGCAGACACTATTTCATTGAATCATTTTTATTTAATCAAACTTCGCTGATTAAAATTAGAGGTAACTATTATTTAGTGTTTTGATGACAGAATTATATTCTTCAATCATACTATCAATCACTTCTTTTACGGTTTCAATTTTACTGATGCCGGCAGATACCTGCCCAATTTCTAATTCACCTTCATTTAAATCTCCTTCAAACATACCTTTTTTAGCCCGGCCTCTTCCAAGTAACAAAGCTAATTGTTCGGGACTGCTACCATTTTTCTCTAGTTCGGATACTTTTTCAAAGAATGGATTTTTCAATAGTCTTACAGGTGTTAATTGTTTTAACGATAATTGAGTGTCGCCTTCTTTAGCTGATACGATTGCATTTTTAAAATTAATATGGGCTGATGATTCCTCTGTGGCAGCAAATCTGCTCCCAATTTGAACTCCTTGCGCACCTAATGCAAAGGCAGCAGCCATAGCTTTTCCGGAACCAATGCCTCCTGCTGCAATTAAAGGGATATTGATGTGTTTTTTTACCTCAGGAATTAAAACCAAAGTGGCGGTTTCTTCTCTTCCATTATGTCCTCCGGCCTCAAAGCCTTCTGCTACAATAGCATCAACTCCTGCTTCCTGGCATTTAACAGCAAATTTAACATTTGATACAACGTGTACTACTGTAATGCCGTGTTGTTTTAAATGAGCTGTCCATGTTTTAGGATTACCGGCAGAAGTAAATACAATTTTCACACCTTCTTCAATAATAATTTTGATATGTTCCTCAATATTTGGATAAAGCAATGGAACATTTACACCAAATGGTTTGTTAGTGGCTTGTTTACATTTTTTGATATGTTCGCGTAAAATTTCAGGATACATAGATCCTGAACCAATAAGTCCCAGACCACCTGCATTTGAAACAGCTGAAGCAAGTTCCCATCCACTACACCATATCATTCCTCCCTGTACGATTGGGTATTTTATGTTAAATAATTGCTTAATTGTATCCATAATGGTATTATTTTTGCCGTAAAGTTAAAGATTTTATTATTTTTGTATACTTAATACGTTTACTTCAATGAAAAATATTTTTATATTAATTTTTGTTTTATGCCTAACTCTGGCTTCTAAGGCACAATGGCTTTGGGATTATGGTTTTTCGGTTGGTGTTTCCAATTATTTGGGAGATATTGGGGGAAAAGAAAAAACAAGAAGAGATTTTGTAGCAGATATGAAAATGGCTAAAACCCGTTGGAATTTTGGAGGGTTTGCGCGTTATAAACTAAATCAAAAAATTTCTGTAAAACTAGCTTTGGATTATTTACGAATTGAAGGTGATGATAAATTATCTTCTAACCCTGCTCGTAATGCTCGTAATTTAAATTTCAGAAACGATATGTTTGATTTGGCAGTAACAGGCCAGGTTTTCTTTTTTGAGGATAATGATTTAGGGAATACTTACAGATACAAAAATGGTTTCAGAGCATACTTTTTTGCGGGTGTAGGAGCTTATTATTCAAATCCAAAAGCAAACAATAAAGATGGCGAATGGGTAGCACTTCGTCCTTTGCAAACAGAAGGCGTTAGTTATTCTCCTGTAGGGGTAAATATTCCGATGGGTATAGGTTTTTATTTTACTATTCATAAAAAACACCGTATTGGATATGAGTTAAATTACAGAACCACTTTTACAGATTATTTAGATGATATCAGTGGCAATTATCCTGACGATCCAAGTTTTTCAGGTGATCCAAGTTTATCTTTAAGAATAGGTGAATTGGGTAAAGAATCTTCATTCGAAGATAAGGGTTTATATAGATCTCATACATGGGGACAGAAACGTGGAGATAAAACTCATAAGGATTCATATATGACGATGAGTTTGAGTTATAGTTATGTTTTAAGAGGTAAATCAAGCTTTTACAGAGGTCGTTACGGTCATTTCTTTGGGAAAAGACGTGGTGGAAAAATGCGTAAGATCAGAGCTAAATTCTAATTGTAAAAAAATATACTAAAAAAGCATCGGATCAACCGATGCTTTTTTGTTTTAGATATATTGTGTCATTCGATATTTAATATTTTTAATCAAAGGATTAAGTTCAAAATTAAATTTTACACTCTTAGCAAACCTCGAAACCCTCTGGCGGCATAATACGATTCTGCACCGTTATGATACACAAAAACATTATCGTAACGGAAATCGGCAAAGATGGCGCCACCAAGTGCCCTAATATCGGAAGGTGTTTTTATCCAACTGGATGTTTTCGTGTCAAAATTTCCATGTTTCTGAAGCTTCCGATACTCCTCTTCTGTTAAAATCTCAATACCCATAGCTGTTGCCATATCCATAGCATTGTCTTTAGGTTTATTTTCTTTTCTTGAATCTAAAGCTTTACGATCATAACAAATACTTCTTCGACCTTTAGGGCTTTCTGGAGAACAATCATAAAAAATATACTCTCCCGTCTTTTTATCATAATCTACAACATCAGGTTCACCATCCGTTTTTTCCATTTCATTTAGTGTCCAAAGTTTTTCAGGATTGGCTTCCAGCTTTGCATATATTTTGTTCCATTCCATTGTTTTATGACGGTTCATATTTTTCTCGAAACGGTTTTTTAATATTTTGAGTAATTCTTCTCGTTGTTCTGATGACAACTTCTTTTTTGTAGAGCTTGACATAATTTTTTATAAAAAATAGTTTATCTTAATATAATTCAATCTTTTGTAGTTAGTTACTTTCTCGTAATTCTCAACGTTTTTATATCAAATATAAAAAATCCCCTTCAAATTTCTCTGAAGGGGATTAATTTTATAAAACTTTAAAATTTTATTTTACTTCTTCATAGTCAACATCAGTTACGTTTTCACCTTTGCTGCCAGCATCCGCGTTTGCAGAACCTTCAGCACCAGGGTTAGCAGCACCACCTTGTTGCTCATTCATGGCAGCATACATTTCTTGAGATGCAGCTTCCCATGCAGCGTTTAACGATGTAGTTGCAGAATCAATACCAGCTAAATCTTTAGCAGCGTGAGCAGTTTTTAATCCTGTCAAAGCACTTTCAATAGTTGCTTTTTTCTCAGCTGGAATTTTATCTCCGTAATCTTTCAATTGTTTTTCAGATTGGAAAATTAATCCGTCAGCTGCATTGATTTTTTCCGCTTCTTCTTTTGCTTTTTTATCAGCATCAGCATTCATTTCTGCTTCACGTTTCATTTTCTCAATTTCTTCTTTACTTAATCCAGAAGAAGCTTCGATACGAATGTTTTGCGCTTTACCAGTTGCTTTATCTTTAGCAGATACTGACAAGATACCGTTTGCATCAATATCAAATGTTACTTCAATTTGCGGAACCCCACGTGGAGCTGGCATAATACCATCTAAGTTAAACTGACCAATTGTTCTGTTGTCTTTAGCCATCGGACGCTCACCTTGTAATACATGTAATTGTACACTTGGTTGGTTATCGCTAGCTGTAGAGAACGTTTCTGTTTTTTTAGATGGAATGGTTGTATTAGATTCGATTAATTTTGTGAACACTCCACCGTAAGTTTCGATACCTAAAGATAAAGGTGTTACATCTAATAATAATACATCTTTTACTTCTCCTGTTAATACACCACCTTGGATAGCAGCACCTAAAGCTACAACCTCATCAGGGTTAACTCCTTTGCTTGGAGCTTTTCCGAAGAATTTTTCAACTGCCGCCTGAATAGCTGGAATACGAGTTGAACCACCTACTAAGATAATTTCATCAATATCAGAAGTTGATAAACCTGCATTTTTTAATGCTGATTTACATGGGTCAATTGTACGTTGAATTAAACTATCTGCTAATTGCTCAAATTTTGCACGAGTTAATTGTTTTACTAAGTGTTTTGGAATTCCATTAACTGGCATAATGTATGGCAAGTTAATTTCAGAAGTTGTTGTGCTAGATAATTCGATTTTCGCTTTTTCTGCAGCTTCTTTTAAACGTTGTAAAGCCATTGGATCTTGACGTAAATCAATTCCTTCGTCTTTTTTAAATTCGTCAGCTAACCAGTCAATAATTAAGTTATCAAAGTCATCACCACCTAAGTGAGTATCTCCATCAGTAGATTTTACTTCAAATACACCATCACCTAATTCTAAAACAGAAACGTCATGAGTACCACCACCGCAGTCAAACACCACAATTTTCATGTCTTTACCTTTTTTGTCCATACCGTAAGCCAAAGCAGCAGCAGTAGGCTCGTTGATGATACGTTTTACTTTTAAACCAGCAATTTCACCAGCTTCTTTAGTAGCTTGACGTTGAGCATCATTAAAGTACGCAGGTACAGTAATAACTGCTTCATCAACAGTCGTTCCTAAGAAATCTTCAGCAGTTTTTTTCATTTTTTGTAAAATGATAGCAGAAATTTCTTGAGCAGAGTAGTTTCTGTCGTCGATAGATACTCTTGGAGTTCCATTGTCGCCTTTAACTACTTTGTAAGTCATACGAGGGATTTCTTTTTGAGCTTCGTCAAAAGAAGTTCCCATAAAACGTTTAATAGAAGAAATAGTTTTTGTTGGGTTAGTGATTGCTTGACGTTTAGCAGGATCTCCTACTTTACGCTCGCCACCTTCAACAAATGCTACGACTGATGGAGTCGTTCTTTTTCCTTCGTTATTAGCAATAACAACAGCCTCGTTACCTTCCATAACCGCTACGCAGCTATTTGTTGTACCTAAATCTATTCCTATAATTTTTCCCATAATATATGTTTTTTTTAATTGTTTACTTTTTTTATGTGCTATACAGTTGTCAATGTTTATGCCAATTCCAAATATTCCTGTAATTATGACAGGCTGACACAAACAAAAAAAAACCATCTAAAATATGTCATTTTAGATGGTTAAAAAGGGGAATTTTGTCAGATTTTATTATGGACAAACGGTTGTTT
>JAEUTR010000671.1 GCA_016787365.1 Bacteroidia bacterium | reverse complement strand
AGGAGTTGGAGCATACTGTGCTGTAACAACAACTTCGCTTAAATTTAAATCAGAAGGAATAATGTATATTTTTTTTAATTTATTTAACTCAACGCCCATGATTACACGAACCAACTTATTATAACCAACTGCCTGCACAATCAATGTATAATTACTGCTATCATCGTCTTCGCCCTTGTGATACTGTATTTTACCTTTATCATCTGCTACTTTAGCCAGACTGATAAAACTATTTTTAACAATAATAGTCGCAAAAGGCACAGGCAAAGAATCTTTGGATGAACATACCTGCATATGTTGAGACCATACTTTACAGGTAGCCAACAGTAAAAAAATTAAAAATGTAATTTTCACTCCGTTATTAAATTAAGTTCCGTAAATAAATCATCTGTTTCCATATTAAATTTTGCTTCGCAAACCACACTATACAATCCCTTCAACTCCTTATAACTTAAAATCATCATTGTTGATTTGGAAAATAAATCCACTTTAATTCGTTTTTCATTTTCAAAACCATTGCAGTTAACTGAGTCATTTAAACAAAGTACATAATTGCAGAAATCATGAAACGTATCTACATCAAACGAAACACCCGTTGTGCCAAAAGCTAACTGATAATGACTGCACTCATTACATAAAATAATGTAGCCATCCTTACTATGAGCTAATATTTTATAAACACACATTTTTTATTTTTTACCTTAAGCAAAACTGTTCTGTATTAAAGAATGCCTGGCCGCTTTCTTTAACAAATGAGCCTCCAGTTCAATTACTTTTGGAATTAAAATTTCATCTTCAATAGTAGCATGTTTGGTTAATTCTATTTCAAAATAATGCAGCTGATTTAAAAACACATTATATGGCAAGGGTAGCCTATCCGACGACGTACAGTTTAAAATTACTTTACGAACTTCCTGTAACTCTTCTTCCACATGAGTATGATTTGTAATAAATTCTCTGGTTGAAAACTGATTTAACACTTCCAGTATTTCCTCACTGGTTGCATCTTTAGAATCAATTTCTATCAGTTTAGAAACATATGGGAACAATTTTTTTTCTTCAAATAAAATATGATCTACCAATTGTTTTTTGTAACCGTTAAAAAAAATACACACATAAGATAATAACGTGTGCGTTTCATTATATTTTTTAAATACCTGTGTAGCCGTTAGCTCAATTTCCGGCAGCTTTTTATCCAGATAAAACCGATGTGATTTTTTTAAATAATCCAGCAATTCAAATACCGAACATTCATTCAACTCATCATAAGGAAATTTACAAGTATCATCATATGTTTTCAGTAATTTCTCAATAAACTCATAATTCATTTCTTTCTCAGTACAAACCTGTCTGAATGTTTTATGATAATCCATTGCTTTAATATCTAATTTATCATTCAATAAATGATACATCAAATTATTTTCAACCAATTCACTGATAGTGTTTTCCTGATACATATGATGATACTTTAATAATTAAACTTTTAAAAAGGAATCTATTATTTTTTTGATTTCTGCGTTTGCAGAACCTTTTACGTAATTTTTTCCATTACAAGTAGTGTCTCCTAACTCAAATAAATTTTCGTATAAGCGTTTATTATCAACCTTAGCCGCTAATTTTAAATTTGGGTTTTTAGCAAACACCTCGTCCCAAACCTTACGTACATCTGCCCAAAATACTTTTTGT
>JAEUTR010000660.1 GCA_016787365.1 Bacteroidia bacterium | reverse complement strand
AGTTCATAGAAATAACCTACAAAAAATAAGATTATGATTAAAAATAGAGACATCGTGGTCATTGGCATACAACCATGGAATATTGAAATAGGCAGTAATTGCAAAAACATAGCAAGCGAAATGTCAAAAAACAATCGTGTGCTATATATTAATCCTCCTTTAGGAAGAATATCTTATTTAAAAGAATCAACACAACCTATCAATAAAGATAGAGTGGCTGTTTTAAAAGGAAATAAAAATCCATTAACAAAAATATCCGATTCATTATGGGAATACAATCCTAAAACCGTTACAGAACCTATCAATCGCATTTCCAATAATTTCATTTTTGATTTGTTGAATAAAATGAATTGCAAACGATTTGCTAAAGAAATAAACAAAGCTGTAAAAGCGATGGGATTTACGAATTACATACTATTTAATGATAGTTCCATGTTCATTGGTAATTACCTTAATGAACACTTAGACTACGACTCGCAAATTTACTACATCAGAGATAATTTAATTAATAGCCCCAATCCATACTGGCATACTCACGGTACACGAATGGAAGCTGCTATGATAAAAAAAGCAGATGTGGTTGTTACTAATTCTATTTATTATAGCGATTATGCAAAAAGCTACAATCCCTTAAGCTTTATGGTTGGACAAGGATGTGATACTTCCATGTTTGATTATAAAACGCAAAACAAACATATTCCAGATGAATTAAAAGACATTAAACAACCGATTATTGGTTATGTTGGCAGCATCACAAAAAAAAGATTAGACGTTGAATTGATTGAATTCATTGCCAATACAAACCCACAATGGAGCATCGTATTAGTTGGCCCAGAAGATGAGAGTTTTAAAAAATCAAGTTTACATCAAATCAACAACATTGTTTTCTTAGGATCAAAACCAGAAAAAGAATTACCAAACTACATCAGCGGTTTTGATGTATGTCTAAATCCTCAAATATTAAATAATACGACTATTGGTAACTATCCGCGAAAAATTGACGAATACCTTGCTATGGGAAAACCAGTGGTAGCAACTAAAACAAAAGCCATGGAGTATTTTTCGGATTATACCTACTTAGGAAATACAAAAGTGGATTATGTGAATTTGATACAAAAAGCTATCGCTGAACACTCGCAAGAATTAGCAGAAAAGAGAAGAGCCTTTGCTCTCACTCACTCCTGGGAAAACAATGTGAACGAAATTTGGAAAGCCTTAAATATTGCTACAAAAAATAATTATTAACCTTAAAAACCTACAGTTATGTTAAACAATCATCCAAAACTAAAAAAATTCTTACATCGTTTAATGGTGCATACTTATGCTACTAGACCACGTTTGTGGGTAAGACTATTTGTATATCCATTTTTCATCAAAAGAGGAAAAGGATCCATCATTAAAAGAAAAGCACGTTTAGATTTAATACCATCCAAAAAATTCTCCATAGGTTATAGAACCATTATTGAAGATTATACCATTATCAATAACGGTATGGGAGATATTATTATTGGAGACAGATGTGCAGTGACCTCTCGCGTAAAATTAGTTGGCCCCGTTACTCTGGGGAACTTAGTAACCATAGGAAGTGGCGCACAAATTACAGGCCTTACACATAATTTTGAAGATGTAACTAGACCAATTAAAGAACAAGGAGTAAGCGCTAATATTACTATTGTAGAAGATGATGTTTGGATTGGAGGCAATTCAGTAATTATCCAAGGACTAAGAATTGGCACGCATAGTATTATTGCTTCAGGTAGCGTTGTTACAAGAGACGTACCTCCTTACTCGGTAGTAGCTGGTAACCCAGCTAAAGTAATAAAGCAATATAACTTTGATACAAAAAAATGGGAAAAGCCTAAAAAATAGTTTAATTCAATTTGATAGTATGAGTGTGATTTAAAATCACACTCTTTTTTTTGAGAAAATCGCATAAAATAACATTACAAGGTAAATAGATTTAAATACTATATAAATCGTAAAAAATAATCGTAATTTGAAAAACAAAACAGGTTACTAATTCGCTAAAGATCTTTGTTTTTTTTGCATTTGACT
>JAEUTR010000572.1 GCA_016787365.1 Bacteroidia bacterium | reverse complement strand
CCCAGGATAAGCATGTTGACGGGCCAGATTACGGTTGTATAAAAAGGGAGGTCTCTCAGAAATATTCCGATAAAGAGGTGCTGCGCCAGGGCAAAAAGGAGCAACTCATATTTCCATTTTTGAAGGAATAAATTAAGTTTCATATATATACTGGTGTCAAAACCAAGAATTGTAAATATAGCAGAAAATGAAATTTGACTATTTCCACTATTAAATTAGATATGTTGATCTCATCTTATTTTAAATAATAGCTAAATAATAAAATCCAATATCAAATCTCTCAAAATTTCTTACATTTAATAGGCCTTATCCAGATCCTTCAAAACCCCGGTATCCATCCCCGAAACTATTGATTTAGAATACATTAAAAACTCAGCCTGTGACTGAGGTGCACGAAGTGCGCAATTTTAAGAAAGGGAGTCTGAACCAAACATTTTCCATTATTGAAAACGATCCGTGCCCGATTGTTACAATAGGAAATACAACAATCCAACCAGCAACCGAGTGAGGATTAATTGATTAATTTTTTCAATTTTGCAGCCAATTACATAAATCGATGCGTTAGCGGTAATGCAAAACGAAATCTTGTTACAAAAAGAAAAATGAGTCGACACTTAACAACAATACTATTTTTAGTCTGCCTTTCTTTGACAAAACCAATATATTCACAGGTAAATTCGGACAGCATAATTTTTCTTAAAATCGGTACTGTTTATAAATCTAACTTGATTGACTTCTCAGGAGAGCTAATAATGCTAAAATTTAAAAGCATTCCAAAAGACTATTCAACCGATGGCATCTTTTGTGACCTGAGCAAAGGGAAATTCAGAAGCTCCATGTCAATTAACGACAATGCTCTTATCGACAGCTTGAGTAAAATGTTTGACATATACAAAGTTGAGTTTACCAAAAGCGAGAATGGAAAAATTGCGGATTCAACTCTGACTAAGTCAAATTACTATAAAGGATACCTAATCCCATTACAGGAAGACCGTGGTGTTGTGGCACATTATATACTTCAAAGGTGGACACAAAAATTCAACTTTGTTAAATACAAAGTGACTAATGTAGATTGTAATGACAAACACCAATGTTGTATTGTGGAGATTGAATCAATAAGGTGATTAAAGCACTACCGCTAACATTGCATTGGCAATATGGCGGGGCGAAGAAAAAATTCTCAGCTTTTTATTCGCTAATCGGCTTCAGTTTCGGCAGACGAATAACGCCGGGCAACAGAATAAACAATGGGCTTTTTTATCTTTAATCAGCTGCGGCAACGGTCAGACGTACCACAGAATCCCGCCACATCGTCAATGCTTTCACGTTAGCCGCCACCTTAAACACAACACTCAACTAACACAGCATTATTAAAGCAAATAGTTTCAATGGGACTTTTTGATTTCCTTAAAACAAAAGATAAGACAATAGAGAAACCTGTTCAGCCGAAAGCTGACAGACCCGAGTGTGATATTACAAAAACTCAATTAATGGTTGACCTTTTCAAAATTCCACAAGAACAAAGAGACGAGAATT
>JAEUTR010000185.1 GCA_016787365.1 Bacteroidia bacterium | reverse complement strand
CAGGCTGAACAGCTTTTTGGATTGGTGTTTTTCGTTGTATTGGCGATTTTGTTTCTGCTTTTGTTTCTGGCTCAGAATGTTCCACCGGTGCAATAGTAGTTTTGCCCTTAATCGGGTGTTTTTGTAAATGCTCATCCAGTTTGGCGAAATAAGCATCCATTACACGTTTAATGGTTTCGTTTTTATAGTAAGCATCCCAATTACTATAATTCTCAGAAGATTTCTGAACGAAGTCATGCCCTTTCCAAAAGGTAACAGGCAGTTGAGAAAAGTTAATGCCTTTAACGGTGTCTTTATAATTTTCAATGGTTATCATGGGGCGTATCGTTTAATGGTTATATCAATTCTAATTCAAGGATTAAGGCTTCAGCTTCTAATTCTAAAATGCGGATGCGCTCCACATCTATATCGTTATCCTCTGGCGGTAATACAATTTTCTTTCGAGTGGAAATTTTGACGGCATCACTTTTAACTAAGGATAATTGATTCATGCCAATAGCCACACTTACCCCAAATTTGTTTTGCAGAATGGTGGCAAAACCTTCAATATTTTCTTTTGGTAAATAGCCCGCCATTTTATCTGATGCTTTCTCAAACATGCCTTTAGTAAGCAATGCCATTAAATCCTTATCAGTATAAATATCCCCACCTCTGGAACGAGATAATGGCACAATGATTCTGTACTTATCCCCAGCTTCAAAAAATGCAATCTCATTTGATGCGTACATGGCAGAACCATTACTCATGGATTTTAATAATGGCAAGGCTTTGATAATCGGAACAGTAATTTTGCGTTGTCCCATATCTTTAGGTTGCCATTCCTCTGGCATTAAAATACCTTTCTTGGTTTGTCCCTCTTGTGTTGTATAGCTTACTAATTTTCCGCTCTCCGTTCCAAAGGCTTGTAAGAGATTGCCAGTAATGATGTAACGAATCCCTCTGTCTTTGGTTTTTTGTTTGATTTCATTATCCCATTCCATCAATAAATCTTCTTGCGACATCTCTTTTTTATCCATACTCGCAGCCATGATTTTAGAAATGCCCTCATTAAAACTGGCTGGCATAGCGATATACTTGTTACTACTGGCAATGGCTAAACGAACTTTAATAGCACTAGGCGCATACGGATTTTTCTTTTTCTTATCAATCATTACACCCAGACTAACCGCAAAAATGGTTTCCTGACCATTGTCAAATGTGAATACAGGATAAGATAATACTCTGCCTATCGTAAAGAAATTTAAAATACGTTGTAAGTATTCTTGCTTGTATTTATAGCTTTTATGTAATTGCTCTATCGCTAATTTATGAGCAGCGTTTAATTCGGTTTCTCGTTCCTTGATGGCATGTCGTTGAGCTGCTTCGCCATTGCTTTCTAAAATCTTTTTAATTTTCTTTTCGTTGGGAATATCCTTTATTAAATCAGCATACTTTTGAGCAGAAGCATTTATTTCATTTTGCAAACGTTCCGCCATTGCATTAGTAAAATCATCTAATAAACTACGTTTGTGTTCCTCTGGGTATTTACCATTTAAACTCTCCCTTAATAAATTTTCTAATTCAGTTTTTGAAAATGGTTTGCGTAAAATATTCGCTTTCACTTTTTCTAAGATGCTATCTTCTCCAAATGCACTCTCGCCACCTTTACCCATTTTGATAATACTTTCTTCAATGGTTTCTGTTTTTAAGTCTAAGGCTTCTACTTCCAAATCGTACTCGCCAATTTGTTTAAGGTATTCTACATAGTCATTGTAACGTTCTGTTATTTCTGAATAAAAGTCCGCTTGCATTTGAGTAGATAAAACAGCAACACGCCCAGATACTTTATGCGCTGCATCTTCTAAATGCTCATCGCTTTCGCCACCTTTGCCTTTTAATCCTAGTGGGTCATTTAGTAAATCGTTTACCTCTAAATTCTCCATTAAATATTCTTTAACCACTTTGTCCCCATATTTATTTAAGAAGTCTGGCACATCTAAAATCTTAGTACTTTGTTTTTGATTAGAGGTTGTATTCGCATCCAATGATTTTAATTTTTTCTGTAACATCATCATTAAACGTTTCTCTGCTGGGATAGCAGAAATCATGTAATCGTAAATCGGTTTTAAGATTTGCCCAGTACGATTGATACGTCCACGTTTTTGAACTTCGGTATTAATATCTAACTCCGCTTGTAAGACAATCATCACACGCTGTCTTACATCTTCTTTAGGTACTTTTTGAGTGGGAATAGCATGAGCGGATGCGCCTGTACTTCCTGATTGATTAATCATTAATACGTCTGCTTCGTTGTTATTGAACATTCTAAACGCATCATTTGTATTTAATCGTTTACGGGTGGTTACTAATCCTTTTTGACCACTCGCATCTAGCTGAACAGAAAATTTACGTCCTGTTACTTCAGCAACGATATAACCAGTTTTCTCTAATTTTTTAATGATAACATCAATCGGGCTAATGGATATGCCAGTACTAACCGTATTGATATTGTTTAGAATACGGTTGTATTCTATTCGGGCATCTTCGCCTAGTTCGGATAATTCAAAACGTTTAAAAATGGAATCGCCATTAATATCTTTTTCCGTATAGCGCATAATGCCGTCTAAGCCTTTGCGTAATACTTCTGCAAAATCCGTATCAATTAAATCGCCATCCCCAACACTTAATCCTTGTTCGTTTTCTAACTGCTCAATGAAACTTCCCATTGTAGAAGCAAAAGCAATCACAGGCTTTTTACCCTCTTTTAAACGTTCAATGGTTCTTTCAGCAACGGCTTCTGCTTTGATACTAAACAACATTTGATTAATCACATTGAACACCTTTGAGAAATAAGGAATGTTGTCAACTCCAGCTTGAGAAGTCCCCTCACGTAACTCCACTTCTTTACCCTCTGCTGCTGCAATCTTATCCAGTTCGTCCACTTGCTTATCAATGAAGTTAGTTTGGAACGCAATAATATCTCGCAAGATTTGTGTGATACCATCTGCCATTCTGCGGTGTTCGATTTCGTATTTATCTAGGGAGAGATAATTGACTTCTACGCCCTCAAAGGAACGCTCTCGTCTAATCATTTGTCCTTCGGCTACTAATTGACTGGCTAATATTTCTTGCAGGGCTACACCGCCTTTTGTAATGGCTTCTACTAATTCATCACGAGTTAAGTTCGCTTCACTAATAGAGGTTTTCATCGCATAGATAGGCATGTTATCAGGACGTTTGGCAAAGGTTGCTGATAAGAAAACAACACCTTTTGTATGGCTAACGACACGTTGCATAAATTCTCCTGTATTGCTTGAACCACTCGAATTATGTGCTTCATCCATAATCAATAAATTACCTTTGGCGATGTGCATTAAGTAATTTGGTTTCTCTGGTTTTTTATCGGGAGAATTAAACTGAGAATATGTCCCCACTACAAAGTTGTAATTAGCTTGGATTTCATTTGTCTGAAAAATGCTTTGTTGTTCGGACGGAGCAAGAGCCTGATACATCACATTACCATCTTCGTCTTTAATATCTGTTTTGGGTTCTCTGCCATTAATGATAAAGGGTTTTAGATGTGCAGAACCGATTGCGGATAAATCACGATAGATGTCAGAAAACAAATTGGCTTTCTCGGTAATGAAAATTGGTTTCATTCCTTGCTTCACTCCATAACGTATCATGGCTGCTGCAATACGACCTTTACCAATTCCTGTTTGGTCGCCAATAATCATTCCTTGCCCTCTGGCTTCAATATTGTAAATCGCCATTGCAACTGCATCAATTTGTTCGGCTGATAAAGCATGGCATAAATCTTTATGAGAGCCGTAACCTAAACGATGTCTTACAAAATTATCCATGTTACCGCCCACCTCTGATTTAATTTTTGAGAGAGCAGCGTGTGTTTCAAATCCCATTGAATCTGGCACTTGTGTATTTAAAACAACACAAGCGTTTGATGCTGGTGTATAAGGCATTCCCAACTCATCCCCTAAAAAGTATTTTTCTATATCAAGTGCTTGTTGTTCTAATGTTTTTATATCAATCATGTTCTTATTGTTTTGTTTCGGTGTAACGTCTATCTCTGCATTATCTGTTCCGATAACCCTATAGTACAAATCTGAAAAAGAGCGAATCACATAATCAGTTGAGGCATTATAAATGGGGGCAACACCTTGTGGTTTTTCTTTTCTGCCATCAATTAAAATCAAACGTACTGGAAAGCCTGTACCTTGTCTGGTGTATAATCGGTTACCATCAATCTGTATCACATCAACGACATTGTAATGACGATACAGATAATTAAAAAGAATACGGTTCTTTCCTTTTTCTATTCTGCCGAGTTTATCCCAGCGTGTATGACCTCCAATAATAATAGCTGCTTTACCCTCGTTTGCCATTGTATCTAAAGCACGTAAAGCCATCAAATGGTCTAATACACGAATAGGAAAGCTGTTATAGTCAACCGCTTTGTTTAATACACCAAATGGAGGATTGGTTAATACTGCTTGAAATTTTTGACCAATTAAATTAAATGGTAAGGAAGCATCTAAACTATTGACTTCTAAAAATCCTTGTGTTTGTAAATTGCGGTTTCTTATTGCATCAATTTCATTAACAATAATTTTCTTAGGATTTCCGGCGATGGTTAATAGTCCATTCCCAGCACAAGGTTCAAAAGCCCAATCATTAAAATCAAGTTTTGGCAATCCGCAATACACGCCCATTAAATAACCAATAGGAGCTGGTGTAGAGTATTGTTGTAATAACACACTTTGTGAAGTACGATGAGATAAAATCATTTGATTGTTATACAACTCAACGATGCGTTCGTATTTCTCTCTGGTTGTTCCATTACTATGTGCAATTTCTCTGGCGATGTTTACTATCGCAAGTTCTGTGAGTTCTTTAATCTCTGTTTTGTCATCAATCTTTAACGAATAGGCAAGGGCTTCAACACTCCGTTTGTTATGCTTGTAACCCATGCGCAAATCTTTTTCCATAAAGGTTACAAACTCCAAAAGGTGTGGGGCGAGTATTTGTCGCCCCACACCTAAAAGAGAATGGATATGATGTTTACCGTTCATTATACGCTCAATAACTTTAAGGTTAATGTTGCTGCACGAACAGAAACAAATTTTGTAGAACTTCCCGACATTCTGCGAAGTGCTATCGCATAAGCTTTACCAGCTTCCAGTTCAATTGAATTATTACTTGCGATACAACTGTATGCTGAATTTTTAAATTGAGTGGCTGAATTAGCAACCATGCTGTTAGTTGCAATATCTACAATACACAATTCGCCAACTAAGCCTGCATCTACAATAGCATAAGCAAATAACTGTGTTTTGATTTTTTGTTTTCTGTTGAGGAAATAATAACCGTTAGTAGGTATCACAAACACATGGCTGTTTTGTACAAACAAAGCACTCTTGGTTTTGAATACCGAAGGTAACACCAGCGGTATGCTGGTGTTACTGAATTGGTCGCTATCCACTAATGACTTCGGTGTAACAATGAGCCTATCGGATATGCCTGTATTAATATCAGAGCCTTTGGCGTTTCTGAAATTAAATAACTTCCCTGTTAAGATGTCTAAAAAATATCCCATGTTATGCGTATAATAAGCTAGTACGGTTATTCCAGATGTTATCAAAATCTTTGTTTCCGTCTGCCCACTGATAAGAACAGACATCCCCTGTATTGCTAATTCTTTGAATTGCCCATACTGCCTCTTGCGGATTCGCCGCTGGGCTGGCGAAGCCTTTGTAAATAATGTTCGGATTGCTTTCATCAATTAAAACTGGTTCAAAGAAAATTTTATTATCTAAAGTGCTAACCGCATTTTTTATGGTTGTTACTTGCTCGTTCAACACATTGAGTTTGGCGATTTCTTCAATTTGTTTTGCTTCGGTTGCGCTTCCCGAAATACTTGTTGCAGCCAACATATCATTAATCGCATCTTTTAATGCTTCTGGGGATGCTGTTGCAGGAACGGTAACATCTCCATAAGGAATGAAGACGTTGTATAAAGCTCCTTTACCAATATCAATTTTGATGATGTTTGTTTTTACAACTACTATCTCAATGATTTGAGCTTTCATAATGTTGCGTATCAACGCTCCGTTTTTAATTCTAAGACTTGCGCCATTGTTTGTGATCTCTATTGCTATGAATGCCATAATTTTAATTTTTATGAGTTTGTATTATTTTTCGTCTTCTTTGTTTTTTCTTACGGTCACTTGTGCGATAATTTCTCCAACCCAAGCTCCCACAAAGCCGCCTATCATTACATAAGGCACAGCATCTTTGACATGTGTTTTGGCATAGTAGTAAGAAGCCAGAGAACCGATTAATGTGAACGTGGACACTAACGTTTTTTCTTTCATTGTTTATTTCAGAGTTTGGTTAATTAATAAGGCACTTGTAAATCCAGAAATTAAAATCAATGTTCCTGTGAGAATCCTACTTTTTAAAACAGCTTTCTTTTGTTGTTTGTAGGCTGTATTTAATTGTTGGGTCAGGTAGATTTCTTTTTGTTCCTGTTCTTTCTGAAGGGCTTTTAGATTATCCTTTTCTAAATTCTGAAATAGAATCACGCTATCCTGTTTAAACCCGACAATCTCTAATGCCCTGATGCTCTCGTTACAAGCGGAATCCCTTTGCAGTTGAATAGCAAAATAGGTTTCTGCCAATGGACTGATACTATCGTTTAAAACGTTTGAACTATCTACTTTTGCGAGTACTACTCTCAATTGATTTTCCAGTTCATTGGATTTGTAACGATAGATGGACAAGGATTTTTTCTTTTCAGAAACAAGAAATATCAAACTATCCTTTTCTCTTTTCAGAATCTGAACATGTTTTTGGTAAGCACTATCCAGCTCTGTTTGTTTTGCTTTTAACACCTTGATATAGCTATTATCGGGCTGGACTGCTACTGGGGTTTCCTTATGGTTGCAGATACATGTTCCCATCAGAACAATGAGTGTAAAGATGCCGAAGCCAATTCCTAAATTTTTAAATACGTTTCTCATAAATGATTTTTTAATTTTATTATTACTCGTTTGATTTTGGTTTTTCGATGCTATAACCGAAGCATCCAGCGGCTATTAAACTCACGATAGAGTAAAACATGTACTCTGGCGTTGAAACACTAAACAGCAATTGGGCGAACCAACTGGAAACAATTAGTATCACACAAATGGCAATCACA
>JAEUTR010000367.1 GCA_016787365.1 Bacteroidia bacterium | reverse complement strand
AAAAATAATCCTTAGTCAAAAAATCATTCTATGAAATGGAAAATAAATCCAAGTAATAGAAAATGGTGAAATCATCAATCTACATCCAATAAAATGCAAATCCCAATAAATAAGGTATAATTCAAACTATAAAATTTAACGGCACAGTTTTTATATGTTAATAGTTCCAAAATTAAACGCTATGAAAAAATTAATTATTTTGGCATTATTAAACTTGTTCTTTCTCAGAACATTTGCCACAGGTGAACCGTCAACTTATTTTAACATTTTTGTACCGCCAAACAATGATGCGGTTGGTAGAAATGTATGTTTAATTATTACGGCTATTTACGACAGTACAGCTTTTACCATTGTTGATGATGGAATGGATGGAGATACAGACGATAGTAAAACCGGTATATTGATGGCAGGACAATCATATATACTATACATTAAAGACAATGGAATAAATGATGATGCAAGCGGAGCGTCAACTGGCGTGTTAAAGCAAGACGGAGATTATTTTATTATTACATCAGACAAACTAGTATTTGCCTCACAAAGTACTGATAGCGATTGGCAGCACGACTGGCTACCATCAGTTAATAAAAAATCAACTGGTGAAAAATTTATAATATACGCACCAAAAATATCAAGTTCTTTACGAGATGTTAATGTATTTACTTATAGCGACTCTACTTTAGTTAAAATAAAAAAAATATCAACGATTGCAAAAACAACAACTGGTTTCACTAGTGTAAGTATAAATACTGCAACAACAATTGCAACATTTTCTTTAAATATTGGAGAAGATATTATTTATAAATATGCATATGGTAGAAATACTTTGCAAACTGGGGAAACGTATTTAATTGAATCAAGTAAACCCATTACTGTTCAATACGGTGCATTATACGTTAACGAAAGAGATGGTGGTGGCTATGTTCCTTCATCAAATGGTAGTTCCGCAGGAGAATTATTTTATTTCGGAGTCCCTTACCAAGCTGTTGGTGAACAAGAGATAAGAATAGTATCATGGGATAATACAAATGCTGTTACATTAGAACGTTATTCTGCTGGAACATGGATTACAATGAATACATGGAACTTAAATCATTTTCAACCAGCCGATTGGGTGGGTAAAAATAATGGAAACGTATCCTACCCTACTGTGTTTAGAGTAAAATGTAGCCCGGGCAAAAAAGTATCTATTTTTGAAGGAAACTGGTTTGAAACAGGATCTCCTGGAACATCAGATATGGCAACCATGGTATCGTCGGATAATGGTACATCATCAGGAAAAAATTTTTTAGTTTACATGGCCCCTCCAGGAAATGAGCAGAATGTTTTAAATCCTTTTACAAATCAAAAATTTAATCAACGATTAACACACGTTTATTTATTTGCTAAAAAACTAACCTCCGTTACAATAAAAGACTCTTATACCAATGGTTTAAAAATTAGTAAAACATACACTATACAGCCAGACAAATATGTTGATTGCTATCTAACAGAAACCGAATGGAAAAACATTTATAATGGAACTGGAACTACCGCAGGTGGACCAGCAAGACCTTACTTAACAGTAACATCAGACGAAGATATATCATTAATGAATACAAACTTTAATGATAATTGGATGATGTATTTTGGTTCAGCATTACCACAATCAATAACACAAACTTCTAGTTCCACAAAAAACAATGCTGTACCCGGCGACACAGTTACATTTAAAAGCAACATCATTTTTAAAGGCACAGACCCTGTTATAAATCCTAGTATAGAAGTAGCGGTTACATCTGGAGCAAGTGTTCAATCATCAAAATTAATTGATGTGCAACATACGGATACAATTAATGGAAACATAAGTCAAACTGTAAATAAAACCATTGTTACATTTGATAGTGTTGCAACCTTAGTACCAACCAATCAATATTATGTTGAAACAAAAATACTAGTTGTTCCTGTTAATAATCAAGGAACCAATATTAATAATAGCATTGTATCTGTAGAAACAATCATAACTGGTGAAGTTGCTGGTGAAACTCAGCAATCTGTAGTAAATGATGGTTTAACAGTAAACCGTTTAACATCAGTTGACGCTACTACCCCAATATTTACAGCCCCAACATCCATAACCTTAACACCTAATGCAGCAGGATGCACTGCTACTGTTGTATTAACAGAACCCGCCGTCACAGATAATGTTGGAGTAATATATGTGACTAATAATGCCCCTTCAAATTTTAATGTAGGGAACACAACTTTTACATGGACGGCCTATGATGCAGCCGGTAATAACTCAAGTATTACACAAGTAGTAACAGTCATTGCTCCAGTTTTAATTCCCCCTTCCGTAACATCCGCAAGTTTATGTTCCGGAAATTCAATACTACTAAATGCAACAACCGTAAATGGTGACATAGAATGGTTTAGTGTAAGTACCGGAGGAACAGCTATACAAAATGGAAATTCATACCAAACTCCTATCCTAAACAATTCTGTAACCTATTACGTAGGAGCAGATTTATTTGGTTGCAATAGTTCTAGAACGCCACTTATAGTTATTGTAAAAACAACACCTTTAGCTCCAGCAGTTATTCAACCTACCATTTGTTCAGGCAATTCAACATCACTTTTTGCAAGTGTTCCATCTGGAAGTATAAAATGGTATAATTCCAATAACACATTAATTGGCTCAAATCCTACATACAATACACCAATATTAAACGTTAATACCACATATTTGGTGCAAAATATAGCCAATGGTTGTGTTGGCTATTTAGATACCGTTAATGTAACTGTAAATCAAACCCCCAATGCACCAGATGCATTAGGTACAAACGTTTGCTTAGGAATGCAAGCAACAGTTTCGGCAACTAGACCTGGAGGAAATTACCAATGGTATGATGCCTTAACTAATGGAAATTTATTAGCAACTAATAGTTCCTTAACATTATCAAATTTAACAACAAGTAAAAATGTTTATGTACAAACTACTATTAATGGATGCGTTAGTCTACGAAAAGAAGTTCTAATTTTTGTAACAACAACAATACCAGATGATATTAGTCCGACTATATCTGGTTTGGTATTACTTTGTAATCAAGATACTATTACTTACACAACAGGAGCAGCAAATTTCGGATATACTTATAATTGGGCATTGCCAACTGGTATGACTATATTAAATGGTCAAGGAACGAGAACCATAACAGCACTAGCAAATACAAACACTTACATTACAGGAGCCATAACCGTAAACGCAGTAAATGCATGCGGCGTTAGTAACCCAAGATTTTTAGATATAAATCTGCCAGGGGCAATTACAGGTCTAGATAAATTATGTTCAGTGAATAGCGCCACATACAGTATTGGAGCCGTGAATGGGGCGACCAATTACACTTGGAATTTACCTAATGGAATTACTGGCTCTTCAACTACAAATAGTATTGTGGTAGCTGTTTCTCAAAGTGGTTTTTCTTCAGGAAATATTTCTGTAACAGCTAAAGCAAGCTGCGGAAGTACATCTCCTAAATTAAAACTAATTTCAGCACAAACAGGAACTCCTGGCGCAATATATGGCCAAGCAGTTAATGTTTGTGGAAATACTTCCAAAACATATTCTATTACTCCTGTGGCAAATGCTAGTCAATATAATTGGTCAGCTCCAATAGGTTCAATTATTTTAGGTTCTACAAATAATACATTTACAACAAATAATAATTCAATAACGGTAACTTTTCCGGCAAATTTTACTACAGGAAAAATCACAGTGAGTTCAAGTAATAATTGTTACACCAGTGCAAGCAAAAGTATAACAATTATAAAATCGCCAACTGGATCATCGCCAGGAATAATTTCAGGGCCTACTAATGTTTGTTCAATTATAGGAACAACCAGTAGCGCATCCTATTCAATTGTTCCTGTCAGTGGGGTAAGTAATTATTTGTGGGTGGTTCCTTCAAATGCGACACTGATGTCTGGTCAAGGAACAACACAAATTAGTGTAAAATACAATAATCAATATAATGGAGGTAATATTCTGGTAGCTTCAGTAGGTACGTGCACGAATAGTGCTTCTAGATCACTAGGAGTTGGCAAAGTACCTAGTGCTGTTAGTAATGTATTTGGGCCAACGTCATTATGTTCTATCCAAGGGTTAAATGCATCCTATTCAGTAGCTCCTATTTCAGATGCCAGCGGATACATATGGACCATACCTACTGGTGGGAATGTAATATCAGGTAATAATACCAATAACATAACTGTCGCTTATTCAAATTCAGTCGTAGCAAATTCAAAAATTACTGTAAGAGCAACCAATAGTTGTGGTGGTAGTACCATAAAAACAATAACGATTACACCTTGTGTTAATGCTAGAATTGCATCTGTAGAAGATGAAAATGATGAAACTCAAAACATAAACAATTCATTCACTTTATCAGAACTTTATCCTAATCCAACAAATGGGGACATCTCATTTGACATATCATCCGACAAGGAATCTGAAATTGAAATCTATATTTTCGATCTACTAGGCCAACAAGTTTACTATAACCAAACTACAACTTATGAGGGGAAATCTAAAGTGGATATCGACCTTACAGAATTATCAAAAGCATACTATGTAGTACATATTAATGATAAAACAAACAACAAAAGTTATGTGAAACGATTGATAAAAGAATAAAATAAAACTATAAAGCATTCATTGCATGTTATAAAAGGAGATAGAACAAAAAGTCTATCTCCTTTTATATTTCAAATCAACAATAATGTAGACATCTGATAGAGTATCGTGGTACTAGCTGATTCTTGTATTAAAAATAATATAATTATAAGTTCTAAACACTATTTAATAAAATATAAAACTGTTGCCTGCTAAGTAATCAATTAAAGATGCCTTAATTATTCTCATGTCAAATATTACAAACTTATAACAAGTCTTATCTCACTTACAATTGAACCCTAGAAACTAATATAAACGAAAATCCTGAGCACAAAAAAAGCTGTCTTAATAAAGACAGCTTTTTAATTATTATCTAAAATGTTTATCTAAAACAATGATCGATTTTATATTGCATAGCTGAATTAGACATATCAATATGTAATTTAATCTTTACATAACGAGTAATTACGTTGATGCTTTTATCTTTTAAATGTGCTCTGTGCTTTTCTAAAAGCTCTTCTATCATATCTTTCATGACTTTTATTTTTTAAGGATTAATAATTAAGCTACTTTTCTATATTTTAATTGACGTTGTTTGATATATTCGGCATCATGCTCAAATGATTCTTTTTTTGGAATATAATTTACTACAGCAGATGGAGAATCATCGCTTAAATCAGAATCTCCATTAATTTCATTTAAAGAGACTCCAAACTCATAATATCTTTTTCTTGCAGGATATCCATTTAAATGAGTATTAAATACAATGGATTTAGTTTCAAAACCAGGACGAGTAATTACCACTTTATATTGCTTTTCATAATCCAATTTAAAATAAAAAAAGCCATTTAAGCAGCAAATATATTTTTGAGACAAGATTCCATTTTCTAAAAGAGAAACTTCTGTCCCAAACATAGAACATCCTGTGTGGTACAATTCTCCCGAAACTAACAAAGCGGCATCAGATTTATCGGTAACCGATGTTAAACTGATTAATTTAGTGTTTGTATTTTCCATATGATTTATTTTTTTGTTCATATATGATATATTAAATCTCGTGCCAAATACCATATCACTCATAAACCACTGATTTTATTGAGATATAAACAACATACCCAAAATTTACAAAATAAATATTTCCGAAAAATGGAAATCAATTCCACTTAAATTAAAATTTGGAAATCATTCATTTTCATATCTTTGTTGTGTATGTTTTATATTTTAGGAAAACTATTATCAGTCATTCTATTTCCCATTGTGTGGGCATTTGTTTTATTAATATGGTGTTGGAGAACAAAAAACATTCAACGAAAAAAATATTTATTAATTAGTGTAATTCTCATTCTATTTATATTCTCTAATGAATTTATAACTGATATGACTATCGGGAAATGGGAATTTAGATACGATAATAAAACCTATTGTCCTGAAAAAGAAGGAATATACGAATACGGAATAGTTTTAGGAGGAATGACATGGTATAATACCCAAACTAATAAGCCCCAATTTTTAAGATCAAGCGATCGATTATTTCAAGCCATTTGGTTATTAAAACAACATAGTATCGAAAAACTAGTATTTACAGGAGGCTCTGGAAGTTTAACCTCGCCAGAAATTAAAGAAGGAAAGCATATCAGAACATGGTTAAACCAAATAGGAATTGCTGATAGTTTATTAATTATAGAATCAGAATCAAACACTACGCATGAAAACGCCATATTTACTTCTCACTTATTAGATTCTATCGGAAACAAAAATAAAAAATCATTACTGATAACATCTGCAGCGCACATGAGACGAGCGTTGGCTTGTTTTAAGCATGAAGGGTTTAACAATATGACTCCCTACCCTACAGATTATTATTGTAGTGAATTTAGACTTGAATTAGACCACTGCTTGATACCGAGTGCGGATGCACTATATGCCAATCATATTTTAATCCATGAAATAATTGGCTATCTCATGTATAAACTAATGGGATATTGTTAATTACAAATTATTCTTTTTTAATTCGTTTACAGCATAATCACAGGCCCTTGCCGTTAATGCCATATAGGTTAAAGATGGATTCTGACATCCACCAGAAGACATACAACTTCCATCGGTGATAAATACATTTTTTACATCATGCATTTGATTATGTTCATTTAAAACAGATGTTTTAGCATCTCTTCCCATTCTTGCGGTTCCCATTTCGTGAACGGTTGTTCCTGGATTAGGATTATAATCAAAAGTGGCAATGTTTTTAAATCCAGTTTTTTCAAGCATTTCGGCAGCAGAATTCATGGCATCTTTTCTCATCGCTTTTTCGTTCTCACCATATTCAAAACTAATATTTACTAAAGGTAAACCCCACTTATCTTTTAAACTTTTATCTAACCACATTTTATTGTTTGGATTAGGCAAACACTCGCCCCAAGCACCCATCCACATTTTCCATGGCCCAGGTACGGTTAAATTATTTTTAAAATCTACGCCAAAACTATCGTCCTCTTTCATACGATCTCTCCATTCACTTCTTTCTCCATCCGCTTGATAGCCATACCCTCTCACAAAATCGGGATGTTTTGTTTGCTCATTTAAATTTCTAAAACGAGGAATATAAATACCCGTTGGCCTTCTTCCTGAATAATAATATTCTTCATAACCATCGTGCTCACCATTAGCACCTACTGATTTATGATGATCCATTAAATTTAAGCCAATCTGCCCACTGCTATTACCTAAGCCATTTGGAAATGAGGTTGAAGTTGACTGTAATAAAATAGAAGCCGTTGCAATTGTAGACGCATTTAAAAAAATAACTTTAGCATAAAATTCCATGGTGTCATGAGTTAACTCATCTATAATTCTAACACCCTTTGCTTTTCCTGTATTGATGTCATAAATTACTTCTTGAACTATTGAATGCGGCCTTAACGTCAAATTTCCCGTGACATAAGCGGCAGGTAAGGTAGATGAATTACTACTAAAATAGCCGCCGAAAGGGCATCCCCTATTACACAAATTACGGTATTGACAAGGACCTCTATCTTTGTAACCCCGAGTTAAATTTGCGACTCTACCATTCGTTACCCATCTACTATCAAAATTCTTTTTAATTCCTTCAGCAAAATGTTTTTCAATACAATTCATTTCCATAGGAGGTAAAAACTGTCCGTCTGGTAAATGAGGAATCCCTTCTGCTTGTCCGCTAACACCTATAAAATTTTCAACATAATCATACCAAGGAGCTATATCATTGTATCGTATGGGCCAATCAACACCGTGACCATCTTTTAAATTAGCCGTAAAATCCAAATCACTTAATCGATACACCTGTCTTCCCCATGTTATGGAGCGGCCTCCAACATGGTAACCACGAATCCAACTAAATGGTTTTTCTTGTATATAAGGATGCTCCTGATCATTCACAAAAAAGTGTTTGCAGCTTTCATTATAAATTTGGCTTTGAACTGGATTAATTTTCCTATCCTCCTCTGTTAATTCTAATCTGTTTTCAAATTCCCACGGTTGCTTTAATGCCGTTGGATAATCTTTTACATGTTCAACTTGTCGACCTCTTTCTAAAACAATTGTTTTTAAACCTTTTTCACAAAGCTCTTTAGCTGCCCATCCACCGCTTATTCCACTTCCTACAACAATAGCATCGTAAGTAAACTGAGTAATAGATTTATTATTGATATAAATATGTGTCGAATCGCTCATAATAATTTTATTTAGTAGCCCAAGATTTTTGCCCCGGACTATAATTAGTAATTGCTAAATATTTACTTGGTATTGCTTGATAGGCTAAACCTTTGGTAACGCCTACCGTTGATGTACAATATCCTATACAAGTATATTCTTTTAAAATTAAAAAAAATGATTTTCCTAAAACTTTATTTCTAACCTTCCCTAAATTTCCTTTAAAATTTTCTCCTTCTTTTTGAAAATATCTTACAGTTGCAATTTTTTGTTCTTTATTGAGTTTCTCGAAAGGTAATTTGTATTCACTAAATGCATATTCTTTAACGTCTTTAATTCCATTGATAAAATTATTCTGAATTTTCACATCTCTTTCATGTTTAATCATATGAATAATATATTCATGAACCATAGCTTCTTTAGCGCCAGGTGTATCAGTAGTCGGAATAATGGTTTCGGCTAAATCACCAATCAATTCTTTTTGTTGATCGAGGAAATTAATATCAGGACTATCCGTTAACTCTAAATATTTACTACCATAGTAGGTTGCAGCTGCTCCGCCTGCCAAAATAAAAAGGGATGATATAAATTTACGTCTGTTCATAATCTTTTGATTTGGCAAGGCAAGGGAATCTTAAAAAAATGAGAACTTAGATTCCCTGCCTAGGATCTTATATATTATTCAATTGATAAAATAAAATTAACCATTTCAGTTGCGTCTTCTTTGCTCAATTGTGAGTGTGCTTGCATAGGAACTTCGCCCCAAACACCGCTACCACCATTAATGATTTTATCTACTAATTGATTCACATTATCTTTCTTATTTTCATACTTTTTTGAAATCTCATTAAATGATGGGCCTATTAATTTAGTACCTATAGAATGACACGTATAACAATCACTTTTTTCCATCAACAACTCTGCATTTGACTTGTGAGTTGATATTTCATTAGTAGATTCAACAGTTAATTGAGGTTTAATCTCATTAACACTAGACTCTGCTACAGTATTCTCTGAAGAATTATTTGATTGACAAGCTGTAAATATAACAGCTAAAACAAAGGTTGATAAAGTAAAAGGTTTCATAATTGTAGGTTTTGAAGGTTAATTTAAATTTGTATGAAATGTAATTGATGATAAACTTTTGGGATCGTTAGAGCTAGTAGATTTTCGAAATTTCGATTTCAAATTGATAAATGCTTTTTCGAAATAATAAAAAGATAGATGAGAGAATAAAATTGTTAAGCCTATCGTTGTGATGTTTATGAAAACAACTGTACCAATAAAACCAAATATATGTTCTACATTAATTTTTAAGGAAATAAATACAATTAAATTTAAGGCAATCATATGGTACATATAAATACCATAAGAAATCTCTCCTAAATAATTCATGAATTTATTATTGATTATATAATCTTTTTCATTAGAAATATTTAAAATAAACAAAGCAAATAAAACCATACTAAATGCGTGCTTTAAGGCTTCGTTAGAAAATTCAAATACATTAGTAAAAAAGTACAAAACAAAAGAAACATACAATACAAGTCTTAATAATTTAGGAAAAATCAAGAAATTTATTTTTTGTTGACTATGTAAAATTGCCATTAAACCTCCCATAGAAAAATAGAAATACATAAAACGGTATCTTCTAAAAAACTCTGTATAAGGATTAAAATAGAGAATAAAGTATAGCACTGTAAAACTCGCTAAAATGATGGTGAATTTATTCGACTTAATAAACTTAGAGATTGGCGCTATCATTAGGTAAAATTGTTCCTCTATACCTATTGACCAAAGAATAGATAAGATTCCACCTGGATCAAATAAACTAAAAAACACATTTGGCAAAAAAGCTATACACCATAAAAACGCTTCGCCAACCGTATAATTAGTTTCAAATTTAATTCCAAACTGAGGAAGAATAAAATGATAATACGCTAAACCAAATAACAATACAACATAATAAACTGGATAGATTCTTAAAATGCGTCGTGTGTAAAAATCTTTCACATTAACAGTAAACGTTTTTTGTTTTTCTTGATACAACAAATTAATAATTAAAAAACCGCTTAAAGTAAAAAATCCCCAAACGGCATTATAGCCTTTATTAAATATAGCCCAATCGTTAAAGTAAGGTAAATACTGATTTTTAGTCATTAATGGAATATGAAGCAAAACTACAGTTAATGCTAAAAAACCTCTCAACGGACCTAAATTAGGAAGTGCTTTGCTTTTTCTATTTTCGTTGGTACTCATGACCTTTATTTTTGTAGGTTAAACAGTTTATTTATACAGCTCTTTGAGCTCTTTGCCATATTTGACTTTGCTCATTGAATAAAAATCTTTTAAATCCAGCTAACACAGAATAATTCATCATTAAAAAATAAAATGGAATGAAAAATAATTTCTTTCTGGTTTTCATTTTTTCATATTTCCAACCAAGAATAGCAAAAGCATAAAAGAATACTTGTAGAACAAGAATTATTTTATAAATGTATGGGCCTGTAAATGCTAAATAACCATTAAGAGGTAATAACATAAATAAAGCAAGGGGAGCAATTGTCCATCTTAACACACGATGAGACACATATTGAAAAGTAAACACTGGATGTTTAAATACATTTAGTAAAGAAGCCAAGCGAATCATCGATTGAAAAGCACCAGCACAAATTCTCACTTTACGTTTTAATTCTTCTTTGATACTATCCGAAGAATTTTCTAGAGCATAAGCATTTGGTTCGTAAGCAATCACATAACCTTTTTCAACAATTCTTAGAGAAATCACAAAATCATCTAAAATTGTATCCACCTCAGTTTCATTAAATAAATGAGTTCTAATTGAGAATAGCTCGCCAGCGGCTCCGGCAGCAGAATACAATTCTGAATCCCATTGTTTTAGTTTTGATTCATATTTCCAGTACAATCCTTCTCCAGCGGCTGAGGCTTGAGCAGTTTCAGGAATTCTTACTCTCTTTTCTCCTGATACACAACCAACTTTTTCATTACTGTAATGCTTCACAATTTCTAAAAGAGCATCATTATTTAACATCGTATTTGCATCAGAAAACACAACCACCTCCGAAGTAACATGTTTCATCGCTCTATTAATAGCCGCCGTTTTTCCATTTCGTTGTGATTGATGTAATAAATTAACTTGATTATATTTAGATATAATTTCCGGGGTTTGATCTGTTGATCCATCTGTAATAAATAAAAACTGTAATTTATCAGATGGATAATTTAACTTGAGTGAATTTTGGATTTTCTCTTCAATTACATCTTCTTCGTTCCACGCTGCGATTAATAAAGTAACAGTTGGTAAGCTGCTTGATATGTCCACTTTTTTTAATCCGAAGAATACCTGTTTTATTTTAACAAAAAGGTATAGCAGAACACCATAACCAACATAGCTATATGCAACTACTGCAAAGAGACTAATAAAAACGATTTCTATTGATTTCATAAATTTTAGATTTAAATTTAATTTCTTGACAGTATATATTCTAAGAATATGCCAAAGCACTTTCTTTGATACACATACAACAAAATTTAGATGACTGTTACACGAAGTCGAACCTTCAAAAAGCCTATCTATAAAGGGAAACAAGAATGATTTATATTCTATCATAAATCGATAGATGAGCACTAGATCTTAAACACAGCGCTCAGTTTCTAATCAATTTATTCCTAAATAAAATTCGATTTTCCATTTTTTGGACAAATGAAACAAAGACTCAAAAAGGGAATTTAATAGCATAATT
>JAEUTR010000415.1 GCA_016787365.1 Bacteroidia bacterium | reverse complement strand
AGAATCATCTGGCGAAGCTATTTCTTTAATTAGTCCTGCTGATGAACACCATTTTAAAGTGATTCAAAAAAAGATGGGCAAGCGAGCAACTATGATTGATGGAAATATTATAAATTTAAAAGGATATTAGTCCTTTTTAGCGTAGCAATATTTTTATGGCAAATCAATTACATAACGATGAAAAAAGATTTTTAGATGGACCTCGTTCGAGATGGGAAGAATTAAAATATGCTTTTAGTGTTTTTCATCAGTTAATTGTTGGATTAAGAAAATTACATTTTATCGGTCCATGTGTAACCATATTTGGATCCGCACGTTTTAAAGAAGATCATCACTACTATAAATTAACCAGAGAGGTTTCTGCTGAAATTGCACAAATGGGCTTTGCTATTATGACCGGTGGTGGTCCTGGTATTATGGAAGCCGCTAACAGAGGCGCTAAAGATGTGGGTGGGTTATCTATTGGATGTAATATTGTTTTGCCTCAAGAACAAAATCATAATCCATATTTAGATAGTTTTGTAACGCTTGATTATTTTTTTGTAAGAAAAGAACTCCTAAGAAAATATTCTTTTGCTTTTGTTGTAATGCCTGGAGGTTTTGGAACTTTGGATGAGTTTTTTGAAGCCTTAACATTAGTTCAAACTCATAAAACTGAAAAATTTCCCATTGTAATTATGGGAATTGATTTTCATCAAAATTTATTGGAACATATTCAACAAATGGCAAAAGAACAAACTATTAATGAAAATGATTTACAATTAATATTATTTACCGATTCTATTAAAGATGCCATTAATCATATTCAAAAATATTCAATTGATGCGTTTAACTTAAAATTAAAACCTGCTAAACGTCCTTTATGGATATTAGGAGAAAAGCCATTGAAATAATATGATTACTTTTTGTATGGATAACTTCTATTCTTAGGAATATTATTCACGATAACAGCAACCATAAACAAAATCAATACTCCTGAAAGAACAGGAGAAAACACATAATAAAACCCTAATGCTTTTATTTTTTCGGAACCAATGTTTGCAATCAATGCCGTTGCTCCACCTGGCGGATGCATGGTTTTGGTAATTTGCATTGCTACTATTGACAAAGAAACAGCTAAGGCTGATGATAACCACATATTATCAGGTATTAATTTATAAATCAACACACCAATAAAAGCACTGATTAAATGCCCGAAAATTAAATTACGAGGTTGTGCTAAAGGGCTATTAGTTGCGCCAAAAATCAGTACAGATGTTGCTCCAAAAGATCCAATGAGTAATATATGATCAGTTTCACCAAATTGAGTTCCCTGAAGATAACCCAAAAGAGCAATGCCTATAAATGCCCCAATAAATGTCCACAAATGATCTATAGGTCTTAAAATTGTTTGTCGGTAAACAATATATTTTGATTTACGGTAAGCTCTATGAATTTTTTTCTTTACCATTAATTCATACTATTAATCAGGTTAACTAACTTTTGCTTCTCAGATTTCCAATTATTAGAAACCGCTGCAATAACCGTATTGCTTTTATATTCTAAATATTCTTTACTGTTTATAAAATTGTGTATTTGAGACGCTATATGTTTAGGATCATGGTTTTCTATAAAAACCCCAATATGATATGTATTTACTAAATTTTCAATTTCCGGTAGTTTAGATGCCAAAACAGGGATACCGGCATGCATGTAATCAAATATTTTATTTGGTAAAGAAAAATGATAATTCATATTTGTATCCTTATCAATCGTTACTCCTAAGTTTGCGTTAGAGGTATAATGTCTTAATTCTGAAGCAGGAATCTTATCAATAAATTTGACTTTAGTTTGCAATTGAAGATTAATCACACTCTCTTTTAATTGATGGATTACATCACCACTACCAATAATTAACAACAAATAATTTTCATCTAAATACTGAAATGCTTCCACTAATTCCTCAGCACCACGTTGCACATTTATTCCTGCTCCTTGCAAAATCACTATTTTTTTGCCTGTTGGTAAATTCAAATCTGTACGGGATTTTAAACTTTGAATCTTTGTATAGTTAGGAATATTTCTTACAAAAATAAATGGCACTTTATACTTATTAGTAAAGTAATCAGCAATGCTTTGATTAACAGTAATACAATATTTCAATTTAGGAACAATCCAAGATTCTAGCTTTTCCCAAATACGTTTTTTACTGGGGTTATTTTGAAGCTCTGGGACTTCACAAAATATTTCATGGCTATCATAAATTAAAGGAATACCCTTTAACTTTGAAACAAGATAGTTTGGCAACAAGGTATCCAAATCGTTTGACAATAAAGCATCTGCTTTAGTAAATAGCAAAACAAAAAATAAACGAATATTAAAGAAAAGATAAAACTGTGGTCCTTGTTCAAACAACAATTTCATGCGTTTGCAATCATAATCTCTTTTTTCTAAAGGCTTAGAAGCTTTTTGTTCACGGCCAACCAATAGTACTTTATAATTCAATTCAAATAAAACAGAACAAGTACGAGCTACTCTTTGGTCGGTTACCAAATCATTTATAACAGAAACTATGATTCTTTTTTTTTGCATACACAGCTTATATCTTCTTAAATAAATCCATAGCTGCCTGATACGGATTTATTA
>JAEUTR010000408.1 GCA_016787365.1 Bacteroidia bacterium | reverse complement strand
TTTAAGATCTGTCGTTAATAAAAGACCATTTTCTAATTCTGCTTTCACCGCAAAATATTCGCTATCAAATAAAACGCGTACTTGATATTGTTCTTCAAATTCTTTTAGATTCAAAAGAATTACCTCTGTTTTTTCAATCCCATACTTGGCTTGTAGGTACTTAATAATTTTGCTGGGATTAGATTTTCTTACAATGTGTTTACAAACAGGCTCAATTTTATTAGTTTGAGACCTGATTTTGCCAATTGAAATTGTTAAAAAACAAATTATTAAAACGGAATGTTTAGACGAATAAATCATTTTTGAAGTTTATTTTTTTCAAAAATAATTTGCAATTATATGCTTTGCTAAATAAGCACGAATGGATTCAGGAATTCATTACAAAATATTAACTGCAGCGCGTATTAATTCATGAATTCATGTATTAATAAAACATAAACCATTGAAAATCATTATTTTAAATAATTTTAAAATGAAGGCAATTATATTAAAAATAAAGTCAAAAATCACAGATTTATCAGTCAAACTATTATTTCAAATTTAAAATATCAGGTTTATTAGTAATAATACCATCTACGCCTCTTTTGGCTAATTTACGAGCTTTTCGAGGATTATTAACTGTCCAAACATAAACCGTTTTGCCAAGTTTATGAATTTTTCGAATCACACGTTTACTGCAAAATTTATAATACACATTAACACCTTCCCAATTTTTAAAATCATCTTTGTTAAAGTGCTTATCAAAATTAAAACTCACTAAAGGCAAATTAAACACAATTAATTTTTGAAGATTAATACTACTATCTCTTTTTGCTATATTCATCAAAGGTTCTTTTTCAAACGAATGAATGGTACTTATCCAACTTTGAGCGTTGTATTTAGCAATTAAATCTACAATATGTTTTTCGATATTGGGATAATAAGAGTGCCCTTTTTTAAGTTCAATTAATAATTTACATCTACCGTTAATCAACTTTATTGTTTCTTCAAGTGTTGGAGGGTGGACGACTTGGTTCTCGACTCCACTTCTGTTCTCAACTATGCTCGAAGTGACAAGCTTAGGATAAGAGTCAATATTTAATTTTTTGAAATCAGTAATAGATAAATCTTTTATATTTCCTTTACCATTAGTCGTTCTATCCACACTTAAATCATGCATAATGACTACAACACTATCTTTGGTTTGATGCACATCGGTTTCGATAACCATTACGCCCATTTGGATTGCTTTTTCAAAAGCTGCCAGCGTATTTTCAGGCGCATAGGCACTGGCACCTCGGTGGGCAATGATGATGGGGTTTTGCGAGAAAGAGGTAAAAGAGATAAGAAAAAAAAATTTAACCGCAAAGGACGCTATGTTTTTTCGCAGAGTATGCAAAGAAGAAAAAGATATGACTATTCTGTTGTACACTATTTAAAATAACTTCTCGACTACGCTCGAAGTGACGCTCTATTTATCTTATAACTCATCATTCATATCTCACAACTAGTCTCGCACCAATTCAAGATTCTCCATATTAACCGTCATTTTTAAAATACCGAAAGTGATGTTTACCTTTTCATCTTTTAATGACTCAACTATTCCTATTTCGCTACTATTTAAAATTTTGACTTTACTTCCTACTTTTAATAATGGCTTAATACGAGCTACTTTTTTTTCAGCAAAATTATCACGCTTATTTTGTTTTTCTAAATCTTTACGTTTTTTAGTTTCCGCAGTAATGCCGTCAATAAAACGTTTAATCACCATTTTACGATCTTCGTTTTTATTCCACTCCTCCATTAAGCGCAAATACTTTTGTCCGAAATCTGCTAAACGCGCCAGTTCAATTTTGCGCTCTCTTTCTCTATCTATCTTATCTCTAAAATTAGCAGACAATACTTCGTATTTTTCTTTCGAAATCTTTCTTAAAAATTCTTCGTGCTCACTTCGCTCAACTGCTTCAGCTAATTTCGTTTTTTGTTGCTGAACTTCTGCTAACAATACATTTAAATCCACTTTATCTGTATCAATTTTGGCTTTAGCTCTTGTAATTAAATCTTTCGGAAAGCCCACTCTTTCAGCTACTTCAAAGGTGTAACTACTTCCTGGTTCACCAACTGTTAAAATATATTTTGGATCTAGGGTTTCTAAATCAAACAACATACTTCCATTTAAAACACCATCTAATTTATTAGCCAACAATTTCACATTTGGGAAATGTGTGGTAATAATTCCAAAGGTTTTTGATTTTACTAATTCTTCTAACACAACTTCTGCCATAGCGCCTCCCAACTCAGGATCGGTACCGCTACCAAACTCATCCATTAAAATCAAGGTTTGTGCATTCACCGTTTTTAAAATCGAAATCATGTTTTTTAATCGAGCGCTATAAGTACTCAATTCATGTTCGATACTTTGCGTATCTCCAATATCAATTAAAACGTGTTTAAAGAAACTCATCACTGAGTTTTCGGCCACGCAAACTAACAATCCACTCTGTAACATGGTTTGTAATAAACCCACTGTTTTTAAAGTAATGGATTTCCCTCCAGCATTTGGTCCAGAAATCACCACCAAATGATTTTGTGCATTCAAGTGGATATTTAAAGGCACTGTATTCTTTTTGAGTTCCTTATTTTGTAAAAATAAAATTGGGTGATATGCCTTGCTTAATTTTAATTCAGAAGCAGCTGAAATAGTTGGCAAAGTAGCATTAATGATTTGCGCAAACTTAGCCTTGGCTTTTAAAAAATCTAATTCAATTAATAATTCATCATACTGTTTTAATTGAAACGCATACGGACGAAGTGTATCAGATAACTCACGAAGGATGCGATTGATTTCTCTGCGTTCATCAATTTCTAATTCAGCAATATCATTATTAATATTAATAGTAGCGCCTG
>JAEUTR010000405.1 GCA_016787365.1 Bacteroidia bacterium | reverse complement strand
ATTAAGATGATTAAGGAATAATAATACCTCATTCTATAAAAAAACTCCTTTCAAACCGAAAGGAGTTTTTTTTATACATTTTATTTTGAAAACAGAAAAAATAATCCTGTACATAAGATGCAGCTAACAAGAATATTAATAATAGCCCACATGGTTAGTCCTTGCTTAATGAGTTCAAACGTTTCGTAACTAAAAGTAGAAAAGGTGCTTAATCCGCCACAAATACCAATTAAAACTAAGTGTTTGTAGTTATCAGGGATTAAATTTTTTTCCTGGTAGGTATAAATTAAGGTCCCAAAAATTAAACAGCTTATTACGTTTGATGAAAGTGTTGCTATAGGTAAAGTAATAGTTGTTTTACTAATGCCTAATGAAATTAAGAATCGTAACAGACTCCCTAATCCTCCTCCTATAAATACTAATAAGTAATTCATGTTTTTTGTTGTTTTACTCCCGCAGAAGTCGCTGATTTTCGCTGATTACCTTCTGCGTGTATCTGCGTTATCCGCGGGACAATTTATCTTTTTCCCAAATACACCGCTCCGCCCACGCTGTCTCTACTCGCTTTTGTTACAGAGTTTAATGTATTTACTTTTTCATTTAATCTTAAAAAACCTAAGTAAGCAAAAATAATAGCTTCCTTAAATTGTATAATTTCATTCGAAGGGATTTCTATTTTTCCTTTGTAATAATGTTTTATTCGTTCAATTAAATAGGTGTTATAAGCACCGCCACCAGTTATTAAAACAGAATTTATTTGTTGTTTATTTAAAGTTTCAGCAATTTGAGAAACTGTATATTCAACACAAGTTGCCAGTTTATCGTTTAATGAAATAGCGGACGAATTTAAAAGGGGTAAGAAATGATTTTCAAAAAACTCTCTCCCTAAAGATTGTTGTTGCGTATTTAAATCTAATAATTGTTGTAATAATTCCCCATTGGTTATTCCGGATGCGGCTAAAGCTCCACCGTCGTCAAATGCTTTTCCAATAGTTTCGGTTAAATAATTGAGAGCCATATTGGCAATGCAAATATCAAAGGCTGAGGTTTTATTATTTTTAGTAAAAGAAATATTAGCAATACCACCAATATTTAAGCATGATTCGGATTGATGAAATAAATCCCGGTCTCCAATAGGAACTAAAGGCGCGCCTTGTCCATTTACAGCCACATCCAGACTTCTAAAATCACAAATAGTGGTGATTCTTGTTTTAGCAGCTATTGTTGCGCCGCAGCCTATTTGAGTAGTAAATCCTTGTTGAGGTTGATGAAAAATAGTATGGCCGTGAGAAGCAATAGCCTCAGCCGTTTGTTGATGTTTAGCTAAAAATTCAGTTACTTTTTGACCAATAAATGTACCATATGCACTATGTAGTTTAAAATAAGTTTCAGCATTGGCATTATACACATTTTGCAGCTGTTCTTTCCATTCAGGACTATAATTAATGGTTTCGGAAGCAATAAGTCGGAAAGAAATTTGTTCGTTATCAGATATAAAATTACATAGGGCTAAATCCAGACCATCCAGAGATGTGCCACTCATAATGCCAACTATTTGCATGGATTTGGAATACATTTTAAACTAAAAATAAGCAGAATTGTTATGATAATGGGACAATTAGTGAAAAAATCTCAACAAAATAATTTTAACAAATCGACGATTTAAACTTGATAATTCGAAATATCTTCTATTTTTGTAAGGATAAAACGTTCAACTATTAAAAACTTAATACCATGCAATTTCAACTAACAGAAGAACAATTGATGATTCAAGCAGCAGCTAGAGATTTCGCTCAAAACGACTGTAAACCAGGAGTAATTGAGAGAGACGAGCTCCAAAAATTTCCAGCAGAACAAGTTAAAAAGCTTGGTGAATTGGGTTTTTTAGGGATGATGGTTGACCCAAAATACGGTGGTTCGGGATTAGATGCGATTTCGTATGTATTAGCAATGGAAGAAATTTCTAAAGTAGATGCGTCTTGCAGCGTAGTGATGAGCGTAAACAACTCTTTAGTTTGCTGGGGATTAGAACATTTTGGAACGGAAGAACAAAAACAAAAATATTTAGTGCCTTTGGCTAAAGGCGAAAAAATTGGGGCTTTCTGTTTATCAGAGCCAGAGGCGGGTAGTGATGCTACTTCTCAACGTACTACAGCTATAGATAAAGGAGATCATTATTTAGTAAATGGTACAAAAAACTGGATTACTAACGGTAGTAGTGCGTCTATTTATTTAGTAATGGTTCAAACTAATGTTGAATTAGGACACAAAGGAATTAACTGTTTAATTATTGAGCGTGGCATGCCGGGCTTTGTAGTTGGACCAAAAGAAAATAAAATGGGTATTCGCGGAAGTGATACTCATTCTTTAATGTTTACAGATGTAAAAGTTCCAAAAGAAAATCGTATTGGTGAAGAAGGATTTGGTTTTAAATTCGCTATGAAAACTTTAGGAGGTGGTCGTATTGGTATTGCTTCTCAAGCATTAGGAATTGCAAGTGGCGCTTATGAGTTAGCCTTAGCATATTCAAAAGAGCGTAAAGCATTTGGTAAATTAATTTCTCAACACCAAGCTATCCAATTTAAATTAGCGGATATGGCTACTCGTATTGAAGCGGCTCGTTTACTAATTTATCGTGCAGCTTGGTTAAAAGACCAAGGTTTGCCTTGCGAAAAAGAAGGAGCGCAAGCAAAAGTATTTGCATCAGAAACAGCGATGTGGGTTACTACAGAAGCCGTTCAAATTCATGGTGGTTACGGTTATGTAAAAGAATACCACGTTGAGCGTTTAATGCGTGATGCAAAAATTACTCAAATTTATGAAGGTACAAGCGAAGTACAACGTATTGTTGTTTCGAGAGCTTTATTAGCGGATTAATTTTAATAATATTATAAATGAAAAAGCCCTTGCATTCGCGAGGGCTTTTTTTTTGAATTCAAATTTATTCAAAAATGTCTAAATAATTTTTTGTCAAGAAAAGAGGTTAGTTGCAACCCTCTGGTCCACAACCACAAGAACTTCCAGAAGCAATCGGTTCAATAATACCATTAGCATGTTCTTCATAAGCTTTAGTTAAAGCACCTAAAAATGTATTAGATTCTTGCGCACCGGAAACAGCATATTTTCTATCCAATACAAAAAAAGGAACACCACGTACACCAATTTGTTGTGCTTCTGTAATATCTTGTTCAACTTCGTTTGAATAAGTTGTGTTATTTAAAACAGCGGTAATTTCTTTTTCGTCAATTCCTAACTCTTTACCAATTTGTAATAGGGTAGAGTGGTCGGCTGTGTTTTTGCCATCCGTAAAATAAGCTTGAAATAATTTTTCTTCTAAGTCATTTTGCTTACCATACTTTTTTGCTAAGTGCGATAAACGATGTGCATCAAAGGAATTAGCAACAACTGCTTTATCAAAATTAAATTCTAACCCAACTTGTTTAGCAATATTAGTCACGTGCGCCGTTGTTTCTTGCGCTTGTTGTTTGCTCCAACCTTTCTTTTCGGCTAAATTATCTATGGTATTTAAGCTTGGATCAGTAACTGTTGTTGGGTCTAACTGAAAGCTTTTCCAAACCACTTCAATTTTATCTTTATGAGGAAATTGCACTAAAGCATTTTCAAATTTGCGTTTGCCTATATAACAAAACGGACACATCACATCACTCCAAATTTCTACTTTCATAATTTTAGTTTTTAATTCTATGCTTGTCACCCTGAGCGGAGTCGAAGGGCTTTTTATTAATTTATTACAAAGGTATATAATGCTTCATGCTTTTGCAACGCTGCTATACTTTTGGTAAGTAGTTTGTTTAACCAATAGACCTGTCAGGTTTTTTAGCAAACCGTGCTATAAACCTGACAGGTCTGATTAATAGCGTTAAACTTCCTTTCTCTTTAAACAACGACCTCTTGGTTCATCGCCCTCATGAAGCACAATGTCTGAATGTAAGAAATGCACCGCTGCTGCGGAGTCTTTTACTTTAGTGGCACTACGTTCTAACATTTCAGATTCAAACTTCGTTAATACACTTTTTCTGATTCCAGTTTCTTTCCATTTTGAAAAGGCACCGGATTCCTTTGATATTCCGCGAGCGAGTGCCAATGCATCTAATATGGCTTGGTTGGCTCCTTGTCCTTTAAACGGACTCATTGGATGAGCCGCATCTCCTATCAATGTGGCATTCCCACATTTCTCTAATAAGTCTGATGTGAGTAATTCTCTGTCATATACAGGATAACCCGAAATTTGAGTTTTCATGGTTGCTGATACAATTTGAGGAATAGGGATGTGCCACTGCGTTCTTCGACAAGCTTCTTCTTTAAGAGCTCGAGTTCCTTTAGCGCTTAATGCTTTTGCCTCATTTTCTAACATAGGAAAACTCAATTGCCACATCACTGAATCTGCATCAAAAGGCATGATGTAAATTCGTTCATTACCATTGGCAGTTTGAAATACAGTAGCAGAGTCTAATAATTCACTGTCAACGCCTTTGAGTACTTCTAAAGGACAAATTCCTAATATCACTATGCAACCTAAATAACGTAATGGACTACTATTTTCACCAATCAGTAATTTTCTAACAGTGCTGCGTATTCCATCAGCACCAACTACCAAATCTGCTTTTGCGCTTTTTATTTCTCCATTTACTTGAAAACTTAGATGAATACCATCTTCATTTTCTTTCATGTTCATTAACTGATGTCCCCATTGTACTTCATAACGCTCATCGAGTTGCTTAAGAAGTGCTAATCGTAATGACTGCCTGGCGATATGCATATTGGTGCGTTTGGGTGATGTTTTAGTAGTTGACTGCATCCATTTTCTCATGCCCCATTCTCCAACTATTTTCCCTTCTGTATTATGAACGACATGTCGTGTTGAAATGATGCCTTTTTCTAAATTGAAAATTCCTAATCCTTCAATGGCTTTATGAGCTTGCTGCAGTGTAAGTCCATAGCCTTGAGAGCGTGCATCGAAATTGTGATCACGTTCATAAAGAGTAAAAGGAATTTGGCGATGTAAACAAGCAATAGCTAAAGCCACTCCTCCAATACCAGCGCCAATAATAGCCACGTGTGGATAGTTTTTGGCATCAGCTATAGGATTAGTTTCGGCATAAACCAGCCCGGAACCAGAACAATTATGACATGAAATTAAAGGACTTTTAGGACGAATAGGTGCAACTCCTTCTCCATTTGTTTTTTCAAATTCATCCATTGCTTTTTGAAAATGTAATCGTACTTTTTTGCGAAGCCTCTGGCTTTTTTTACCGCGTCCCTTACATTCCAGGCAAATTGTCCAGCTAGCTATTTTATCGAATCTGTTTTTCAAAATTTTTACCAAACAAAGGTAGCTAATGTATGATGCTTTTGCAATCCGATATCAAAAAGACCTGTCAGGTTTTTAGCACAGTTTACTATAAACCTGAAAGGTCTAATTAAGAGATGCTGAAACAAGTTCAGCATGACGGAAAACAAAAAAGCTACCACATTTGTGATAGCTTTTTGTTCTTCGGTTCTCGACTTCGCTCGAACTGACAAGCTCGAAAGACATTATTTCGTTTCTATTTCAGCAGGCTTGAGTTTATTCAACTCTGCCATTACCATTTTACGTTTGTCGTTTAACTCAGCAATTTTTTGTTTCTCCGCGTTAATTTTATCTTCTATTTCTTTCATAAAAGGATTAACCCCTTTACTACTTGTTTTAAAGAAACCTAAATTGTTATCGTAAGTTTTAATGCGGCCGTTAATTTCATCAATTTGTTTTTTGAAATATTCAGCTTCTTTCTTTAATGCTAACTCAGGGCTTTCTCCATTAGATAAACGCTCTAATTTTGTTTTAAATTGCATCATGAATTTTTCAGAAGCACTCACATTCATTTTATCATACAATTCATCTAAGCGATTGTAAAACGCATCGTTCACGCGTTTTTTATCTTTCATTGGCACCATGCCAGCGGCATTCCAATCGGCAGAGAACTGTTTTAAAGCGGCGTGGTTTGCTGCTAAATCTTCTGATAAATTAAAGTCTGCTATTTTTTTCAATAATTCTTCTTTAGCTACTAAGTTAGCATCAAAGCTCGCGTCAATCGCTCCAAAATGAGCTTTTTTAGCGTCAAAGAAGTGATTGCATGCGGCACGGAACTGATTAAATAATTTAGTTTCATCGCCACCGGCATGAGGTACTTTTTTCCAAGCGTCCTGTAATTTAATTAAAGCCAAACCAGTTTTTTGCCAGTCTGTGCTGTCTTTTAAGGCATTTGCTTTAGCTATTAATTCTTGTTTTTGAGATTTAATCACGCCCATTTTTTCGTGTACTACACTAAAAAAGGCTTTCTTCTTTTCGAAGAAAGAATCACATAATTCTCTGAACTCAGCCCACACTTTATCATTGTCTTTTGCGTTAGCTCTGCCAATGCCTTTCCATTCGGTTTGCAACGCTACTAACTCGTTGGTTAAATTATTCCAAACTTGTCCGCTAGCTGTTTCAGATTTTGTGATGATAGCTTTTATTTTTTCAATTACTGCTTTTTTCGAAGCTAAGTTTGCTTCTTTCTCTTCTTCAACCGAATTGTAATGTGCTTTTAATTTTGAGTATGCTTCTTCTAAAGCCGCTCTAAAACTACCTTTCAACTCATCCCATTTATCGTTAGGCACAGGCCCAATATCTTCCCAATCGTTACGGTAAATTTTAATTAAGCGTTCCGCTTCCTTAATGTTTTCTTGATTTTTTAAGCCTTTAATTTTTTCTAATAACTCCGTTTTTAATTCGTAGTTACGTTTTAAATCATGCTCTTGTAATTGTTTTGATAAACTTAACTTGTAGTTAAATTCTTCAATCGCTTTACTATAGTCTGCTTGATTTTCTTTGTATTTGTGAGGAGACACAGCACCAGTTGCTTTCCATTGTGCTTGTAATTCTACTAATTTTTTAATAGCAGCGCCAATGTTATCACTTACTTGACTAAGGTCATTTATTTTATTAATAATCTCTTGGCGAATCGCTAAGTTTTTACCTTGTTCAATTGCTAAGCGAGCATCTTCTTCTTTTTTCTTTTTTTCGATTTTGTCAATCAGTTCCGAAATTTTAACATCTTCGGGAGATTTGGCATATTCAAATTCTTTTGCTTTGCCGCCTTCTTCCACAAATTCTTGTTTCGCTTTTTCAAATTCGGCTGTCCACAATTTTTGATACTCTTTTTGCAGAGTGCGCATTTGGTGAGCAACAGCACTAGCTTCAGGTTGCTGAAGCATTTCTTCCAGTTTTGTAATAATTACGTTTTTCATTTTGTAATAAACCTTTCTTTAGGGTTTTGTTTTAATTTATAATGATGTTATTTAAATTTTTG
>JAEUTR010000293.1 GCA_016787365.1 Bacteroidia bacterium | reverse complement strand
AAAAACATGATTCCGCCATCTAACTTAGGCTCTACTTTTACTAATTCCCATCCTTCTTTACCGTATTTATCAAACTGATCGTTAATGTCCTCGGGTATGCCGGTACTGGTATTCTTCCTGGCATTAATGTATACAATCTTGTATTCCCATTTCATAGCTGGTGGTGTTTCGTGTTGAATTAAAGTTGATGTATCAGGTTCTGTTGTATCGGTATGGTTATTGGTTTTAATCTGCAACTAACAAGATTCAACAAATTGTTTTTTCCGAATAAAACTTTGTCGGATTAATACAATTAACCCCAGACTCGTTAGTACTTTTAAATTCTTCATTCACTGAGTTTTTCTCAAAATTATTTATTCAACAATGATTCAATTTTCTCTTTCCACAAATAAGCGTCATCTTTCCAGCCTTTGGTAATACTTAACTGACCACCAACAGAAACTCCAAATATTTTAGTTTCTCCATCTTCTTGATAGTAAATGCGAAGTACCTTTTGGGGAAATTTGATTTTCAGGTTATGCCAGGCTTGGACATCTACTTTTGTAACCCTGTTTAGGGGAATGTGATATTTATTTCCGACAATCCATTGATTAAAACTAATCTCATTTTCAGTCAGTACCAAATCACCATTCCCTCGCATTTCAATGAGATGAAAGTGATGTTTCCCTGAGGAATCAATGCTTTCAAAACCGTAAAAGTTTGCACCATTTCTTTTTAAGATTGAATCGTTCATTTTTGTACAACTATTCGATTAGTGTTTAGTTTAAGTTAGCTCTCTCCAATTACCATTTTAAAAATTTGACAGGTGTTTCTTCGAACTTAACTGATGTTGTTTCCCACCTTGTTCCTGATCAAAAAATCAGTTCAACGGTTTTTTAAAGAATGCCAGGTAACCAACGGTTTGATGAATCCAGCCGAAACCGAAAAACATGATTCCGCCATCTAACTTAGGCTCTACTTTTACTAATTCCCATCCTTCTTTACCGTATTTATCAAACTGATCGTTAATGTCCTCGGGTATGCCGGTACTGGTATTCTTCTTGGCATTAATGTATACAATCTTGTATTCCCATTTCATAGCTGGTGGTGTTTCGTGTTGGATTAAAGTTGATGTATCAGGTTCTGTTGTATCGGTATGCTCATCTATTTTAGTTTACAATCTATAAGAATGCTTAAAGTATTGCTGATGGGTAGGTTGGATTACAAATCTGTACTCCCTGGGTAGCTTTTTATTCCCAATTCTCTTTAAGCCGATATACTTTTCCTGATTCTTCCAATTCGTCATCCAAATTGTCATCATATTGAAAATTCTGCACTTGCCATTTATCTTTCTGTTTGTAAAAAACAAAAGTGAAACGAACGGGCTGCCTGTCATATTTAATCATAAAACTGACGAGCTTGTAACTTATTCCGACGCTTTTTTCAGTAATCTTTTCATAACTGTAATAATCTCCAACTAATCCGAGGAAACTTGTTAATTGAGTCTTGATATTATCAATTCCGTCTTTATTTCGGTCCATCATCCACTTATTAGTTCCGAAAATGTAATCAATAGCCTTTTGAGGTGATTTCTCATAGGTTTTGAAAAATTCATCAGTAATCTCTTCTGTTGTTGTTTGTGCTTTCAAAATATTAGTTGATAATAACATCAACATTAATAAAACCATCCATTTAATTTTATCATTCATATTGTTTGTTTTTAAATAACTTAGAATTTATACATGCCATCAAAAACTATCCACTTTCAATTTATTCTTTTACTATAATAAACTATTGTTGCTGCTTTTGTCGGGGAGTTGATGTTGTTGCTAGTGCTTTATTTTCATCTATAGTTTTTTCATGTATATGGACTCTCAAGAATAATCTGAATATGTATAAACTTCTAGTGATTGATAACAATAGTGCAATAAACAAACAAAATACTATGACTGAAATACAGAATATTGACGAATTTATAATATTAAATTGCAATAGTAATAAGACAAATAAAATAACTCCAATTTCATAAGTCGAGTCAACAAAAACATCGACAACGTTCTTGTGTATCTCTGAATCATAGAACTTCTTCTCTTTGGAGATTTTTTTCCCAAATATTGTTTTTTCTGGTATTTCTGAATAGTCAGATTTTTGGGATCCATTATTTGCTTTATCCTCAAATCCCTTTTTAAATGTTACAATCACAGTAATAATTGTTAGGAGAAATCCAATTAATGTGGCACTCACCGTAATTAGTGATACTCCGAAGTTATTAACGTTCTCAAAAGTTGGTAAGTTGAAAATTAACTTTGGAAGCGGCTTATATAGCAATAAACTCGTGCCAATAAAAACAACGAGAATAAAATCCCATAATATTGCATGGTCAATATATCTACGCATAATTGTAAGGTTTTATGATTCACTGTTTGTAAAACCATTATTTAGATAAAAGTTGAACTCTTGCCCAACTATGAACCTGTAATCAGCAGACCTGTAGACTTTCCTATCTACGAGAGGGATATTTAAAATGCTTACAACCTTATTCTTTAAGAAATCTAATTCAATTATTTCATCACTGCCGTCAGCTTGATATGCCATTTTTAAATCATCAACATAGTCGATATTCTTTTTATCTTTTTGTAGCCAGGAAATTATTCCTCTGGCAAAATCAGTTCCTCTTACATTCTTTTCATAATTTCCACGAAAATCTTTTCTTCGGTTGAAAAACAATTCTAATCTAACATCTTTGTAACCAGAATCATCATTTAAGTTTCTCAAGATTTTAAGCCAATTACATTTGTTGTTGTTTGCCGAATTAACTTTCACTGTTACACCAAATACATTATTCATCTCTTTATCTAACAGCTCATAA
>JAEUTR010000204.1 GCA_016787365.1 Bacteroidia bacterium | reverse complement strand
ATTAAATAAACGTTGAAAATCTATACCAAAAATTTTTGTACTTGTTGCTTCACCGGAAACTTGATCTGATAATGTAAAATCTTTCTTTTCTAAATTCACACGAGTATTTGGTTCACGCATGGATTTGTTAACGCTGGTGCAATTTGTAAAAAACAATGCTGCTAATGCAATAATTAAAAATGTTGATTTTTTCATAATAAGGTGTTGAATAAAATTATCTTAAAAGAGTGTTGATATTAGTGGTTCGAAGGTACTATTTTTAAATTAAACATATCCGTTACTTGGCATTGATTAAAATCATATAATTTTTTCGACCATTTTTGTCACAAAAAATATAACAAAAAACCGATATAAAATTTTTATATCGGTTTTTTGTTTAAATAACTATTTCGTCTAATTCTTTATTCAGGAAGTGGTATTCCATAAAGGCATAGCTGTCTGATTTGGTAATCTTTATCCACTGTTTGTATTCAAAATACCATTTCCATTGAATGCTTCTTAAGAATCCTTTTTGTTTTAAGTAACCTTCAATATATGGATGTACGCAAAGTGTTATATCTTTTGCAGCTTGTTCTTTCACAATAAAACGTAAAGCATTTTCAATTTGCTCCACAAATAAAATACTTGGTTGCACTTTACCTGTTCCGCCACAACTAGGGCACGTTTCTAAAACCTCCACATTTACCTCAGGGCGCAAGCGCTGGCGGGTAATTTGAATTAAACCAAATTTACTTGGAGGTAAAATATTGTGTCGAGCTCTGTCCGACTTCATTTCTTCCTTCAACTTATCAAACAAAAGTTTTCTGTTTTCAGGATTATGTAAATCAATAAAGTCAATTACAATAATACCACCCATATCACGTAAACGTAATTGGCGAGCAACCTCAACAGCGGCTTCTAAATTTACTTCAAGGGCATTTTCTTCTTGTGATCTATCGCTTTTAGCTCGGTTTCCACTATTCACGTCAAAAACGTGTAAAGCCTCAGTATGTTCCACTACCAAATAAGCGCCGCTTTTCATAAAAACGGTTTTGCCGAATAATGATTTTATCTGACGATCAATCCCGAAATTATCAAAAATAGGAACCTTACCAGTATAGTGTTTTAAAATATCAACTTTATCAGGAGAGATGGTTTTAATATATGATTTTAAATCATCATACACGATTTCGCTATTTACATGAATCGCATTAAAAGATGCATTTAAAAAATCTCTTAAAATCGCATTGGTTCTGTCAACTTCTCCTAATAATTTAAATGGTGGTTCCGACGTTTGTAATGCTTTAAAACATTCGTCCCACTTATTTACTAAATCAGCAACATCACCTTCAATGTCCGAAACCGATTTTCCTTCGGCAACAGTACGAACAATAACGCCAAAGTTTTTTGGTTTAATGCTATGAATTAATGCTTTTAATCTTGTTTTTTCTTCACTGCTTCTAATTTTTGAAGAAACAGATACTTTGTCAGAAAAAGGAATCAATACAATGTATCGTCCTGCAATTGAAATTTCTGTGGTAATTCTTGGTCCTTTAGATGAAATGGGTTCTTTAGCAACCTGAACTAAAACATATTGTCCTGGTTTAACGGCTTCATTAATTTTACCATCTTTGTTAATGTCTCCTTCGTTTTTAAAATACATTAAGTTGCTCACATTCTGTTTGCCAGAACGCACCGCGTCAACGTATTTAAATAACGAATTGGCCTGAGGGCCTAAGTCTAAATAATGCAAAAATGCATCTTTCTCGTATCCTACATCTACAAAGGCTGCGTTAAGTCCGGTCATTACCTTTTTAACTTTACCCAGGTAGATATCGCCTACCGAAAATTTTATGTTATTTTTTTCTTTATGCAGTTCTATCAAACGTTTATCGTTCAATAGTCCTATAACAACTTCGTTAGGCGTAGAATTTATTACTAGTTCTACGTTCACTTTAAAATAGTTTTAATTTATATATAATTACGTTTTTCGAATGCGTCACAAACCTATTAAAGTTTTAGCAAACAATAACATACACAAATAACACAAACGGTAAGACGATTTTGTCCTTCCGTTTGTGTATAATCTTTTACAGAAAAAATCTAATTAGCTAGGCTAATTATTTTTTCTTATGACGGTTTTTTCTCAAACGTTTTTTACGTTTGTGTGTCGCCATTTTATGTCTTTTTCTTTTCTTTCCGCTTGGCATAATCCTTAGGTTTTAAAAAATTTATATTAGTTTAATTATTTATTTTTTTAGTTGTTCGATGTATTTTAGTACTTCTTTTTTTGCCATGGCATCATCGGTTACGCTGGCATATTTTTCTAACATTTCAATCGTTTTTTCTGTTTGACCTTGTTGTTCATAAGCATCTGCTAAATGTAAATACGCTTCAATGTACAAAGGATCAATTCTTAATACATTATTAAA
>JAEUTR010000181.1 GCA_016787365.1 Bacteroidia bacterium | reverse complement strand
AAAGCGTAATTCGTTCTATATCAAATAATCTTTTTAAACGCGTTTTGTACTGACCTTTAAATTCAATATATAAAAAAACCAGATGCTTTTTTGTTATTCTTTTTTTATGTTTTTTAAAATACCTAAATATTTCAAACCTTTGCTTAACAACATCGCTACTCCCATTCCTTATACTTTGTGACGGTGCATCAAGGTAATTAAGTAATGGTTTATTATAAAAATAGGCTTTGTCTTTATCAGAAACCATTAGCCACAGCACATAATCTTCGAGTGCTTTTAATTCCTGCTCTTCCGGAAACAGAAGCGTTTCCATTAATATTTTTTTTTCGCACAAAACACTACTACAGATAAAGACGTTTGATCTGACAAGTTCTTCAAAAGAGATAAAACCTGATTCTTTTGTTTCAAAAAACAATCGTTTTCCATTTTCATTCACGGCATAAGCATTTGTGCCAATAAGCTTACAAGCATGTTTTTCTATACAATTTATTTGTTCCTGTAATTTTTCAGGAAACCATTCATCATCATTATCTAAAAAAGCAATCCAATCTCCTTTTGCTTTTTTAATTCCTATGTTTCTTGGAATTGCAGGTCTGCCATTTTTGCCACAATCTATCCAAGTGATTTTAGGATCATTTAATTCTTCAACCAACTGTTTCGAATTATCAGTAGAGCCATCGTCACAAACCAAAACTTCATATACAGGATATGTTTGTTTCAACACACTTTGTATAGCATTGATTAACAAAGTAGACCTGTTATAGGTTGGAATGACAACGCTGATCTGCATATTATCTTTTAAATATATTCCAAAGAACCTGTTTAATAAGATCCATATTTGTTGAATCGGGCTTACCTACTAATTTAGGTATTTTAAAATCGGCATGAACAACTTCATTGATCGATTGAGCTTCGTTTATATTAAATTCATTACTCCATTCAAATCCTTCCATTAAATAAGGTAGCATTTCATTTACAAAACCAACATAACCATTCTTTAAAGAATGGGTTAATAAATTTTGCACCGGTTGAAAGTAGGATAAGGGTGTCTTTTCTTTTTTATAATATTTCAATGTCTTTCCGTCAAACTTTAAAAAGTTTACGTGTACATTAATGTTATATAAATAATCGTAATAGATCAATGGATATTCAAAATACCCACCATGCTTTGATACACGGAATATTTCAGTAATAAATCCCTGTACATCCGGCACGTGTTCTAATACATGCGAGCAAATCACGTAATCAAATTCATTATCTGCAAACGGAAATTTAGTTCCATCATAAAACACAATTTTCTTATCAGAATTAAGTTTTTCTGTATGTCCAAATTGAGCTATTTTATCTTCTTCGCTCTTATATTCTAACTCCAATAATACATCAGATCTATGAAAGGGATGCGCTCCTGGTCCAATTTCAAGGACTTGGTACTCTGGTTTTATATTAGTTATTTTTTCAGGAAAAAACATGTATTACATTTTCTTAATAGTTACATCCATTTGATTTAATATCAGGGCACTTTTTGTATTAATAATTCTCTTATCATAATTTAATGAACTTATATCAGAAACATTAATAATTCCAGCTTGTTCATTATATTGAACAACACGCTGTTCAGTAGATAAACCTATAACCAACCTGTATTGCCCTTCAGTATATATTACATCTTTATTACCAAACAGTGCTTCATATTCTCCTTCGTTTAAATCCTGAGGCTCAGACCATGAAGTTTGAACTGCCAAACCAAGCATAGATTTTATTCCACAGGCAATAACAAAATGAGGAGTATTTCGGTTTATTTTAAACAAAATTCGCACCTGCCATTTTTTTCCCATCGGAATTTCATTTATAGGATTCGAAAATTCATCTTCAACCTGTATGTGATATGCATAACCATTAATTTCATTATGGTCTTCAGGTAATTCAATATCAAAAGAAGACGCAGATGTATGACTACTTTCAAGGTATTTTTGACTCACCTCTACTATAGTTCCGGTTGTAATCAATTGGCCTTTCTCTAATAAAATACCTTTGTTACATAGTTTCTGAACAGCATCCATCTGATGACTAACAAAAAGAATAGTCTTTCCTTCTTTAGTACTTGAGTCTTCCATTTTACCTATACATTTTTTTTGAAAGGCAGCATCTCCAACGGCTAAAACTTCATCTACTATTAATATTTCAGGTTCTAGATGTGCTGCTACAGCAAACGCTAGTCTTACATACATTCCGCTGCTATAACGTTTTACAGGTGTATCTAAAAATTTTTCTACTTCTGCAAAAGCAACGATCTCATCAAACTTACGATCAATTTCCTGCTTACTCATACCTAGAATAGAACCATTCAAATAAATATTTTCTCTACCTGATAAGTCTCCATGAAAGCCGGTACCTACTTCCAGTAAGGAAGCTACTCTTCCTGTAATTTCAATACGTCCTTTGGTTGGAGGCGTAATGCGAGATAATATTTTTAACAGGGTAGATTTTCCTGCTCCGTTCCTTCCTATGATCCCTACTCTATCTCCTTGTTGTATTTCAAAAGACACATCGTTCAGTGCCCAGAATTCTACGGTTTCTTTTTTCTGAGTAATGTTCTTTAGGTTCTTTACGCCATTCCATAAATTACCATAGAGCGTGTCACTTTTTGGTGCAGCACTTTTGTTAAGCAAATACTGTTTACTTAAGCCTTCTACTTTTATGATGGGTCCATTGCTCACTATATATAGTCTACAAAATCACGTTCGAACTTATAAAAATACTTTACTCCAATAACCAGAAATAAAAACGATACACATACAGACATAATAAAATAATTGATATTGTAAATGGCTTCTCCACCAAACAAAGTATATTTAAATCCATCAATAGCACCAACCATAGGATTTAAACAAAATAGCCAATGCAGCCACTCCGGCATACGATCTAGATAATATTTAGTATTAAAAATAACCGGAGTAACGTACATTCCAAATTGCAAAATTACAGGAACTATAAATTTCACATCACGGTATTTAACGTTAATGGTAGCAAAGTATAAGCCTATTCCGAAGCCATTAATTAATGTTAATAAAATAAAAAAAGGTGCCAGTATAATATGCCAGTGAATTGTTTGGCCGGCAATAATAAAGAGAACAATTAAAATAATGAGCGAGATTAAAAAATCAACCAAACACACTAGAATTGTACTCAATGGAATAATAATTTTCGGAAAATAGACTTTTGAAAACAGATTGGCATTACCAATAATGGAGTTACTCACATCATTAAATACATTGGAAAATAATTGCCATAACAACATCGCCGAGGCTACGTATACAAAATTAGTGGCTGTGTTTCCTGTATTATTAATCTTACTTGAAATATAACCAAATACTAAAATGCTTATTAATGGCTTAATCAATGCCCACATGATTCCAGCAAAAGCTTGCTTGTATCTTACTAAAAAATCTCTTTTTGCAAGATTATTTAACAGGCTTTTATACCTAAGAATATCCTTGATTGAAAAAAAGGAACTTAAATCAGAATCTATTATTATTTTATCTTGTTTTGACAAAGCCGAACATAAAGATAAAAAAGCTTTTGCGTTATTAAAAACTAATTTTTTAAAGATATTGACTTCATTTGTTTAATAACATTTAGCCCTGAAATGGCATTTTATTGCTTTAGTTAACATGCTCAATACATAAATAATTGAAAATGGATTTAGATATTGAACCAACTATTATTATTAAATATAAATCATTGTTTTTTTGCTATTTACCTAATTCCCTTTCTTCTATTACATTGTTAATTTAATCCAAAACGGACTTAATAGAGCATCTTTTTTAATCATTTTTTTTATTATGCCTCTGAAACTCTTTGTAATAGAGGGTTAAACAATGGCAATATTATCTTAAAAACTAAAAATCAACAATTTTAGTGTAAATCTTACCTCTATAATATTGAGAATAGTTTCAGGTGGCGTAGTCAGATAGTTGTGACGAATTTTGACCTAAATAAAAAACAATCAATATGAAAACAACTATCAACCATTTATTACTGTTAGCCGTATTTTTAGTATCCGGGGCAATTATTGCTCAAAACGAATCAAAATCAAATTATAAATTAGGTATGGGAGTAGGAAGTTCTATTTCAGGAAATTCACATGGAACTGTATATGACATTTCTGCACACCTTTATAATGGTAAAAATCTTATTTCAATCGGGGCCTGTGTTCAAAAACGTAAAGAATCATTAAGAGGAGGACGAATCGACTTTATGCGTTTTGTGACCGGTAAAGAACATTTTTCTGATAAAGGCACAAAATATATAGATGGGTATAGCAAAACTCAATTATATTTCTTTTCTCATATTCAATATCTGCATCAAAGTTGTTTAAGCTTTGGTTCTATTAAACGAGAAGAAGCTTTAAAAGAATCCGATAATGATATTCAAACCGATTTTTCCAAGATTAAACTTTCAACAATAGATGCCAGTTGGGGTTTTGGGTTAAATTTCAAATTAACGGAACAACTTGTATGGGCAAATTATATAGGATTTGGTGCCTACTACCATATAAATTACGACAAACTTATGTGTACAAACAAAATCTCTCCTATGTTGGTAATTGGCACTGCCATAAAATTAAAATACATTAACTAATAATTTTTATTCAAATTATTTAAATATTTCCAGATGAGAACAAATATAATTGACAAAGACACCATGAGGCTGCTTAATAGCAAAAAAGTCTATAAAACCGTCAAAAAACAAATAAGTATATTACTTATAGATGATAATACATTAGATGTATTAATTATTAAAGCATTACTAGGAAGACATTTTAATATTATTTCCGTGAATAATGCTTCCGAAGCCTCAATAATATTAGAAGAATTTTATATTGATATGATTTTAATGGATCATGATATAGAGAATTATACCAATAATAAATTAACTATTTTAAAGAAAATACGTTTAGATGAACGTTTTAGTCATATTCATTTTATTGCAATTGATGAAACTTTATCGAACGAACATAATTTAATAAAACAAGGATTTGATGAGGTATACACAAAACCAATACTAAAAGAAGACGTTTTAAATACTTTGATACAAAAGTTTGATTATACGCATATTAATCATTTAAATTAACTATACATGAAAACAATTCAAACGCCCATATCTGAGCTCTTTTATGATAAAAATGAGTCAATCCTTTATATTAATATAATGAATGATGTAATTATCGATTTAAAAAAAATTAAAGATCACTTTAATGCCATTATTGAACTCACAAATTATGAGAAACACTTGGTGTTAATAAATGCAGATAATTATTTTTTTGCTGACCACGAAACTTTAAAATATGTATCCCTACAAGGAGAAATTAGTGGAAGAATTGCAACCGCATATTATTCATCAAATTTAGCAAACAGACTAACTATACATTTTTTTAAATTATTCCATAAACCAAACTATCATGTCAAATTATTCAAAAACAAAGAAGAAGCATTAAGTTGGCTGGAACACGATCAAAAAAATAAAGTGGCCTGATAATAATAACTAAAAATTGAGTAATCTTATTTAACAAGTTATACTTCTGATTTACTTATCTCTTGCTGTATTTTTTCGGATTTATGTGTAATATCTTTTATAATAACATCAAATTCCTCTGCTGATTGTAAAATATGATTCAAGAATTCTTTTTTCTCTTTTTCGGTAACATTTTGATCCTTAATTAAATTAATTAATCCCATTATTCTTGATAAGGGGGCCCTCACCACATGAGATTGAATCCAGGCTATTTCCTTTAAATTTTCATTTTGTTTTTCAATAGTTTGAATGTAATTTAATCTTTCTGTAATATCATTGGCAATAACCACTTTTACTTTTTGTCCCTTATGAATAATGATATTACTTTGTATATCCACATGTATTATTTCGCCATTTTTCTTTCTATGTCTTAAAATTCCATGAAAATGTAAATCACCATTTTCTTTCATTAATTTAATTGAATCTTCTAGTTTCACTACATCCTCAGCGGGTCTTATATCTTTTATGGTCATTGATAAAAATTCATTTAAACTATATCCATAATGTTTTATAGCTGCAGAATTAACATCTAAAAAATTTAATGTTTCAAACTCATATACCCACATTGGCTGAGGATTCATGTGAAATAAATCACTATATCTTTTTTCGGAATCTTCTATTTCTACAAAAATCTTTTTTCGTTCAATATTATATATAATACTTTTATATAAAGACAAGGCATTTAATTCGTCTTTAAGTAAATAATCTGCGATACCAAAAGAAAGTGACTTTATGCCAAATGAAACATCTGAATAGCCAGTTAAAACAATAATGGAACTAGAATAAAAAAAGCTGACAATATCCTTTATCAATGCTTCACCATTTTTATCAGGGAGAGAAAGATCCAACAATACGGTATCGTATACAGTATTCCCATTTTGTAATAATTGTGTTACTTCTTTATAATTTTTTGCATGATCTATTTTTGGAGCAAAGAATTTTTCATGCAAAAACTCTTCTATCAATGCAAAATCACCCAAATTATCTTCTACAACCAGAATGTTATATTTCTTATTATCCTTATCCATAAACTACTGATTATGATTCGGTAGCTTTACAATACTAATCCAAAAATCTTCTATTTTTGTTATGGCTTTCATAAAATCGTCTACTTCTACAGGTTTTGTTATATAGCAATTTACATAATTTTTATAGGATAAATTAATATCAATCTCGGCCGATGATGTGGTAAGCATAATCACCGGAATTTGTTTTAAATCTTCATTTCCTTTAATAAATTGCAATACCTCATGCCCATTTTTTTTAGGTAAATTCACATCTAACAATATAAGATCCGGAAGATTAATATTCTGGTACTTTCCTTGTTTTGTAATAAAATCAATGGCTTCTTTTCCATCCCTTACTACACTTAATGTATTAATTATTTTTGCGCTCTCAAATGCTTCTCTGGTAAGCAATATATCTCCCTCGTTATCTTCTACTAATAAAATATGTATTGGTTTCATTATATATTGTTTTTTAATATGTTAAAATAAAATTGGCTTCCGTTTCCTTCTTTTGACTCAACCCATATTTCTCCTCCATAAAGTTCAACAATTTTTTTACAAATAGCTAGCCCGATACCCGTTCCGGAATATTTTTCTTTACGGTGCAATCGTTTAAACATCGTAAAAATAGACGCGAAATTATCCTTACTAATTCCTATCCCATTGTCAGTTACTATAAACTGCCAATGTGTTTGAGATTCTGTTGATTCAATAAATATAACAGGGGTTACTTTCTCCTCCTGATATTTTATAGCATTACTTATTAAATTTTGAAACAATTGCATTATTGCAATACGAGATACTTTAATAACAGGAAGTTTAGAACTATTAATAACAACTTTCTTATCCTTTATGATGAACTGAAACATATTTTTAATATCGTTTACCACTTCATTTATATCAACTTCCTCCAATACACTATTATCTTTACCAACTTTTGAAAATTCTAATAAATCATTAATTAAATCAGTCATTCTATTTGCGCCATCCAAAGCGTAAGAAATATATTTTTTTGCTTCTTTTTCAGAATATTTATCTTCTAATAAAGTTAAAAATGATTTCACCATTCGTAAAGGTTCTTTTAAATCATGTGAAGCTAAATAGGCAAAATCCTCCATCTCCTGGGCCAATTTTGATAATTGCTCCTGAGATTTTATTAACGATAGATTACTTCTTCTTAATTCAAGAATATTAACTATCTGATGGCTTAACCTTTTTAATGCATCTTGTTGTTCAGTACTAAGAATTCTTGGTTTATTATCTATTACACATAAGGTTCCAAGGGCATAACCTTCCAAATTAACCAGTGGCATTCCTGCATAAAAAATAATGTTTGGATAGCCGATAACAAGAGGGTTATTAAAAAAACGTTTATCCTTACGCGAATCATGAACAATCATCATTTCATCAGGCGTATTAATGGCCTGAGCACAAAATGCATGTTCTCTTGGCGTTTCTGTTAAATTAACCCCCATTTTTGATTTTAAAAACTGTCTGTTTTTATCTATTAATGATACAATAGCAATAGGTGTATTACAAATCATAGTCGCTATGTATGTAATATCATCATAATCAGCTTCCGGAAGCGTATCAAGAATATTATAACTTTCAAGTGATTTTAACCTTTCAGCTTCTTGTATCTGGAATGCTTTCATTTTTAATTATTTTTAATGTTCTATGTTAAAACTGTTTTTGGTAGTTTAAAATGAAATGTACTACCCTTACCTTCCTCTGATTCAACCCATATTTTTCCGCCAAAATTTTCTATGATTTTTTTTGTGATTGCTAATCCCATCCCTGTTCCTGAATATTCTTCTTTGTTATGTAATCTCTGGAAAATGATAAATATTTTATCAAAATATTCCTGATTTATACCAATACCGTTATCCTTAATTTTAAAATGCCATTCTGTAGTTGTTTCTGTATATGAAATGACAACAATAGGCTTATTTCCTTCTTGATGATACTTTAAAGCATTTTCTATAAGATTTTGAAATATTTGATAAAGAGGACTTTTTGGAAATTGAAGCACGGGTAATTTACCTGATTCGACAACGGCATGCTTGTCATCAATTTGCTTTCCTAAAAGTAATTTTATTTCCTCCACAACTTCATTTAAATCAATAGATTCTATTTTATCATCTGTTTTACCAACTCTTGAAAATTCTAATAAATCTAAAATAATTTTTCTCATGCGTTTAGCTCCATCTACTGCAAAATTAATATACTGATGTCCTTTAGCATCCAGACTATCTTTATACTTTTTTTCCAACTGAGTAAGAAAACTTGTCACCATTCGCAAAGGCTCCTGTAAATCATGTGATGCCACATAAGCAAACTGTTCTAGTTCCGCATTTGAAATAGCAAGTTCTTTCGAATGCTTTAAAAGATCCCTGTTTAATTCAAAAAGAGTTTCTTCAGAAATTTTTCGATCTGTAATATCTTTGAAATAAACTGACATACCAGTGCTTGAAGGATAGGCACTAATTTCAAACCATTTTTTTATTGGCTCATAATACTCTTCGAAATGAATGGTAATATTATCATTGATGACTTTATGATAATTTATAAAAGAAGAATGATTTTTTCCATCAGGAAAAACATCCCATAAATTTTTACCAATAATTTTTTCTTTTGGAGTATATAAAAGATTTACTGCAATATTATTCCAATAGGTAACTGTGAACTTTTTATCTACTGCAAAAAAGGCATCTCCAATACTTTCAAGTATTGTGTTTTTCTCTTCAAATATGGATAAAATTCTTTCATCAGCACTTTTTCTTTCAGTAATATCAAAACGAATAGCAAGATACTGAAAGGGCTTATTTTCAGTATCTAAAAATGGAACAATTGTAGTATCCATCCAATAATAAGTACCATCTTTTGCTCTGTTTTTTATTTCTCCCCTCCATACATTACCTGATTTTATATTACTCCACAAATCTTGAAAAAATTCTTTCGAATGAAACTTAGAATTAATTACACTGTGAGTTCTTCCAATAAGTTCCTCCTTACTGTATTTTGATATTTTACAAAAATTTTCATTAGCATAAGTTATTACTCCCTTGGAATCAGTAGTGGCCATAATAGCTGACTGGTCAAGCGCAAATTTATAATCTTCCAGTGTTTTTAAACTCGACTGAAGTTGAATCTGTATTGTTTTATGTTCCTGAATGTCCTGATAACTACCATAAATTTTAGTGCATTTATCTTTGTTTTTTTCTGATTTACCTATGCAACGAATCCATCTCTGATTATTTTTAGCAGTGTTAATTAATAATTCCAAATCAAATTCCTCACCGGTTTCTATTAATTTTCGTTCGGCTTCTTTTATTTTGATTTTACTTTCTTCGTCATAAAACTCAAAGCCTCTGGTAAGTGATGGGTTATAGTCCCTATCAACTTCCATAATATCACGTGTCATACTCGACCAGTATACCTTATCGTCTCCTGTTTTTGTTAAATTAAATTCCCAACTACCAACACGAGACATTTTTGCTGCGTTCTCCAATAGCTGTTCCAAATCTTTAATCTCTGTAACATCTCTTCCATAAGCAAATGCAAATCCATCTTCACCAAATACATCAGAAGAATTCCATGAAATCCACTTATATGAACCCGATTTCGTGCGGTAACGATTAATGAAATTATGAGCATTTCTTTCTCCTGATATCGTCTCCACATATTCTTTTTCAGTAACCTTTAAATCGTCCGGATGAACAAAAGTGCTAAATGGTGTTGAAGTAATTTCTTCCTCTGTATAGCCTAATAAATTACAAAATGCAGGGTTTACTCTAACAAAATAACCATTAGGTGCCGATATTGCCAATATTTCCGGAGCACTTTGAAAAAGCAGATACATTTGCTCCTCCTGTTGTTTACGCTTTATTTCAGAACCTAAAAACTCACCTAAAGAGTAATATGGATCTGTTCTTAATTTATCCTTACTTAATAAGTCATGCCCACATAACATTAATACTCCTACAAATTTATCGTTATAAATTAAGGGCAATCCAAATGCGGATTTTAATAATCCCGATTTTGAAGCTTTTCGTCTAAGAAATAATTTATTACTCTCTATGTCATCCCATACCTCTATTTTTTTAGTGTCCCATACAATGCCTGGAATACCTTGTCCTTTTGCTAATTGCTTTATCTCTTTACTTTCATCAAAATATTTTTGAGCAATATCATCTATAGCATATGTTGAAAATAAATTAATTTTTTGTTTATCATTACTTAAAAGCCATATTTCTGCCGTTCTAAATTCTCCAAATTCAGTAAGGTATTGCATGACATTATCTAAAATGTAATGCAGACTATTTTCTGTTTTAAAAAACTGAGAAATATGATATTGTAATTGTTTCTGAACTTCTATGTATTTACTTTCTGATACATCACGTAATAACCCAATCATACGTTGTGGTTTGCCAAATACATCACGTATAATGTGGCCTGTTTCTTCAACATAAGCATATGTATCATCCGCTTTTTTAAACCGAAATTCTTTGTTCCAGAGTGTTTGATTTTTATCTGCAAAAAAATCATTCCATGCAGCCTTATTATTTTCGCCATCAGAAGGATGTGTTAATTTTATCCAATCTTCCAGCTTAAAAATTTCATCCTGTTTTTTATATCCAAAAACACTATAAAAACTATCTGCCCAATAAAAAACATCATTAATAACATCCCATTCGTAAATAATATCTTTAGTAGCTTTGTTTATAATTTCAAAACGTTCGTTACTTGTTTTAAGAATCTGCTGTGTTTTTATTAAATCTGTAATGTCAATCGTATTAAGAACTATTCCGGAAACTGCATCATCATCCATTAAATTAGTGCCCACACTTTGCATCCAATACCAATTTCCATTTTTATGCCTATAGCGATATGGTGAAGATTTTACACGTCTATTGGTTTCTATCTGCATAAATTCTGTCTGAATTTTTGTAACATCTTCGGGATGAAAAAAATCAAATCCATTTTTGCCCAATAATTCACTTTCGGTATAACCAACACAATTAGGATAATTAGGGCTTACGTATTTGTATACTCCATTCATATCTAAAACAGCCGTCATATCAGCTCCTTCCTGAAGCAATGCCTTAAAACGTTTTTCATTTCGGATAATTTTTTGTTCACTGACAATTTTTTCAGTTACATCTCTAAAATTATCTACGATGCCATTAATAACAGGATCATGAAGCATATTAGTAATATTAGCTTCAAGCCATCTCCAAGAACCATCCTTATGTTTTGTTCTGGATGTATATCCTTGTATTGAAACCCCAGGTTTTTGAAAAACTTCGTCCATCTTTTCCGCTACATGATCTACATCATCAGGATGTATCATATCATACAAATTAAGTTTAAGCGCTTCTTCTTCTGTATAACCTAAAACTTTTGTAATAGAAGGTGAAACATATGATACTCGTCCGTCTATACCAATAATAGCAATAGCATCAGATCCATTCTCTACCAAAGCTCTAAAATATTTTTCGCTTTGAATAATTTTTTGTTCTGTAATAGCTTTTTCCGTAACATCAGTAGCGGTAACAAATACGCCTATAATAGATCCAACTTCATCTTTAGCGGGTTTATAGTTTAATTGAAATATCTTTCTTTCGTTTTCAGATATTTTGACTTCAATTACTGATGTTTCAGTACTTCCGGTTAGAACTTTTTTATAAATTGACTCAACAATTGTTTTTCTCTCTTTCTGAGCATAGTCAAGAATAGAATATCCTTTTTTAACTTCGGTGTTAAAATATTTTTTATATAATTTTTCGAATTGCTGATTAAAAGAAATAATGATAAGTTTTTTATCCATCAACACAAAAGATTCCTCTGTATTACTAATCAAAAGAGCAATTTCACGTTCCGATTTTTGCCTTTCGGAAATGTCATTTATAACAGTACAAGTTCTTATTTCGCCATTAGCATCTTTAAAAATTGTTGAAGAAAACTCTAATGGAAATCTGGTTCCGTCTTTTTTTATACCGGTAAGTATACCTCTTGTTTTACCATTCTCAGCTCGTTCCCTAATTTTTTCTTCAACCAAAGGGTCAGAAACATTTATAATCTCTTGGCGTCCAATCTTTTTGAATTCTTCTTCCGTATATCCAAACAAACCACAAGCTGCAGGGTTAACTTCCAATATACCACCATTGTGATCTGATAAAAATAAAGCGTCTAACGAATTTTCTACAATTGTTTGATAGCGTCTTTCAATATGATCGAGTAATACTGTTTTTTCAATAACTTCTTTGCTCAATTTTTCCGGAAGTTCAACAATATACCTTGCATAT
>JAEUTR010000166.1 GCA_016787365.1 Bacteroidia bacterium | reverse complement strand
CAGATGCATTACTATCCGACAAAAAAACATGTGAGGCATTGGGAATTTGTGTTGGGAAAGATGAAATTCATCAAATAGACTCCTTATTAAAACATTATATGAGGTTTTATGATTTTCATATTGAATATTCTTTTGAAGTTGTAAAGCCATCGCTATTACCATTTAAAGAAATAAACACATCTACAGCAAATTTATCTCCAAATCAACCAGCTTGTTATCAGGAAGGATTGGAAGAAGAAGTCAACAAACACGGTTGGGAATTAAAACTTAATTTCCCTGAAAAAAACCAATTTATTATGGCAGAAATGGGCATTCAGTTTGCTACTTCTGTTGTTTTAATTATGCTTGTTTTAATTTTGTTTTGGAGAACGACCCTATCACTTCTTCGTGAGAAAAAAATATCGGAACACACTACTGATTTTTTAAACAACATGACGCATGAGTTTAAAACACCTTTAACTAATATTGCTTTAGCAAGTAAAATGATGGTGAAAGATTCAACCATTAAACAAGAAGATAAAATAAAACATTATTCGGGAATTATTCTTGAAGAAAATGAAAAGTTAAGATTACAGGTGGAACAAGTATTGAGTATGACGGCTCTGGAAAGAGGAGAAATACCTATTCAAAAAACGGAACTGGATTTTCATCAACTCATTCGTGATTCGGTAAAATGCATGAATCTTCAAATTGAAAATAAGCAAGGGCAATTAAGTTTAAATTTGAACGCTAATAGATTTGTAGTGATGGGAGATAAAACTCACTTAACAAATGTGATTTGCAACCTTATTGATAATGCCGTAAAATATTCGGCAGAAAAGCCTGAAATTTCTATCGAAACATCTAATATGGAATATGATTTAGCTATTGCTATTTCTGATAAAGGAATAGGCATTGAAAAAGAATATCAAACGAAAGTGTTCGATAAATTTTTCAGAGTTCCTACAGGAGATGTGCATGATGTAAAAGGCTTTGGTTTAGGTTTAGCATACATAAAAAAGATTATTGAATTACACGGAGGAACCATTGAGCTTATGAGCGATTCCGACAGCAATGGTGAAGGAAAAGGCACAACATTTACATTATTATTACCTTATGCTTAAAGATAAACTTAACATATTATTGGCCGAAGATGACCTTAATTTAGGAGTGCTTTTGGTAGATTATTTAGAAACAGAAGGCTTTGGTGTAAAACTTTGTAAAGACGGAGAGTTGGCATTAAAAGCATTTCAGGGTAGTTCGTTCGACTTATGTTTATTAGATGTGATGATGCCGAAAATGGATGGCTTTTCCCTTGCAGCAAAAATCAGGATAAAAGATAAAAATATACCCATCATTTTTATTACTGCCAGATCTTTAAAAGAAGATAAATTAAAAGGCTATGGTTTAGGCGCGGATGATTACATCACCAAACCATTTGATGAAGAAGAATTACTATGGAAAATTAAAGCTGTTATTCGCAGGATTCCCGAAAATAAAAACGATATAAAACACGACATAATTTCAATAGGGAAATATGTTTTTGATTTTAATAATCAATCCCTATCTATAGGTGGTAAAATAAAACGGATAACAGAAAAAGAAGCGGAGATTCTTAACTATTTATTTAACCATCGCAATAAGGTTATAAAACGGGAAGAGATGTTAAAAAACCTTTGGGGAGAGAATGATTATTTTTTAGGGAGAAGTTTGGATGTATTTATTACTAAAATCCGGAAGTACCTTAAAGAAGATTCAGACTTAAGTATTGAAAATGTGTTTGGAGTAGGATTTATTTTTAATGTTCCTGATTCATCATTTTAATTTCCTCTTCATATATTTGTTGTGAATAAACCTTATTTCACAAATGAAGCCTCTTGTCAATAAAAAATTCTCTCTAGAAAAATACCCCGGCAAGGGTGGTTGGACGTTTGTTCGCATTCCAAAAACATTTAAAAATAAGGAAGAGAAACTGAATTGGAAAAAAGTGCGGGGCACTATTGACGGCTTTGAAATTAGAAAATACCACATATTCCCTATTGGAAATAACAATGGGTTGTTTTTACCGGTTAAAGCAGAAATCAGAAAACACATAAAGAAAAAAGAGGGTGATTTGGTTCATGTGATTTTATACCCGGATAATGAGCCGCTTGAAATTCCAGAAGAAATGCTATTATGTTTACAGGATGAACCAAAGGCCTTTGCTTTTTTTAATTCATTATCCGATAGTGAACAAAAATTTTATATGCAGTGGATTTATTCAGCTAAAAAAGAAGAAACAAAAATCGATCGCTTGGCTAAAACCATCAATCGCTTGTTACAAGGATTAAAACTTTACGATAAAGATGACTCAGAATAAGTTTGTGATGTTATACTAATTTCAAGCATTTTCAAAAAATCAAAAAGTCTCCATCAGTTTGACGGAGACTTTTTAAATGGTCTAAATTATAAGCTGGCCTTTAGTTCCGGCCATGTTTTTAATTTTCCCTGGATTTATGGTGAAATTATAAATCTGGGTAATTGTTGCTTCAAAACTGCCGCTAATTGTAGCAGTATTACCTGTACTGTTTTGCATACCTAAAACAGTAAATGAAAAATTACCTGTAAATAAGCCCGTACTTGTGTTGTAAACTAAACCGGTAATGGTTGCAACAGGGCTATTATTTAATGTAAACTCAAATTTTTTGTTTGTTCCAAGTGACTTAGTAAACGAAAAATCGTTTAAAGTAATGTTACCTGAAGATGCTGTTTTTGTTGTAGTATTAACAGTAATGTGGGCATTATTAGGACTTAAAATATCCGCTCCACCACGAGAAATTTGAAAATCATAACTTGTTACCGTATTACTATCCAACGTTCCTGATGACCCACCCCAATAATTTTGATAGTTAAAAGCTTCATTAAATGATGTACCATCCTCGCGAGTACCAGAAACATTTCCTTTAATAAAACCATTTGTAGATGTAGGGATTACACCATCCTTACCGTTCGTTCCATTAGATCCTACAGGACCATCATCGCCTTTTTTACATGATGCAAATAAAAGTACGGTAGCAACTATACCTGTTGCAAAGGTTTTGATTGTAATTGTTTTCATGTTTTTTATTTTATGATTTATTTATGGTACAAAAGTGGACTACTTTAGAAGAGAAAAGTTATACAGTTCTATATATAATTTACATAATTACTGTGACTATATTATAATCAACTATTATTAAAAGACTTAAATGAAATTTTGTGATAAAGACTGCTCCTGATAAAATTTCCTGAAAATTTAACAAAAAAATTTGCGTAACTAAATAGTTACATATATATTTGTAACCACTTAGTTACATATTATGGAAACCAGAAGAGATGTATTTCAGGCAATTGCCGACCCTACCAGAAGAGCCATATTGGGTTTACTGGCCCTACAATCATTAACCTTAAATGCTGTTGCCGAAAATTTTGATATTAGCCGACCTGCCATCTCTAAACACGTAAAAGTATTGGAAGAGTGTGGTTTAATTAAAATAAATCAGCAGGGCAGAGAGCGTTATTGTGAAGCAAAATTAGATAAACTCAATGAAGTGTCGCAATGGATTGAGCAGTATCGCCAGTTTTGGGAAACAAAATTAGACGCTCTGGATAAGTACTTAATAGAGTTACAAAAAAAAGATAAGAAAAAACATAAAAAATAAATTAAGATGAGTCAGCAAGAAAAAAATGTACTAAATATTAAACGCGTTATTAATGCGCCAAGAGAATTAGTTTTTGAAGCTTTTACAAAAGCCGAACATTTAATGCATTGGTGGGGTCCGGCCGGATGTACGCTTACCGTATTGAGTTTAGATGTAAAGGCAGGAGGTAAATTTCATTACAAAATGAGTATGCCTAACGGACAAGATATGTATGGAGTTTTTCATTACAGAGAAATTCAATCACCTGAAAAAATAATATTTACCAATTCGTTTGCAGATGAAAAAGGAAACATCATTGCAACTACCATGTTAGAAAATTTTCCGAAAGAAATATTAAATACATGGACGTTTACAGAAGAGAATGGTGTTACTACTTTAAACCTCGTTGGAGTTCCGCTATCCGAAAAAGCCGAAGAAATTGCAACATTTAATGGTATGAATGAAAATATGAATATTGGTTTCAATAAAACATTCGACCAATTAGATGCCTACATGAAAGCAAAATTTCAAATTCATAAACAATTAAAAACAAATAAAACGGCAAGAGTAAGTACTTATCTTAATTTTCCGGGAAATACCGAAGAAGCATTTAATTTTTATAAATCTATTTTCGGTGGCGAATTTCACGGAAAAGGTATTCAAAGATTTGAAGATATTCCAGCAAGCGCCGAACACCCTCCATTATCTGAAGAAATCAAAAAAATGATTCTGCATGTTGAATTATCGATTTTGGGAGGTCATATTATAATGGGTACAGATGCGCCTGAAAGTATGGGCTTTACATTAAATTCCGGAAACAACACTCATATCAATTTAGAACCGGATTCGAGAGAAGAAACCAAACGATTATTTGATGCTTTATCTGAAGGAGGTAATATTACGATGCCATTGAAAGATATGTTCTTTGGAGCTTACTATGGTAGTTGTACCGATAAGTACGGAATTAACTGGATGTTTCATTTCACAAATCAATAATTTTTAAAATGGTTCAATTAGAAAAAATAGTGCAAGCACCGATTCATTTAGTATGGAAAGCCATTACGGATAAAAATGAAATGAAACAATGGTATTTTGATTTGGCAGAATTTATACCACAGGTAGGGTTTGAATTCAAATTCAAAGGAGGCCATGAAGATGGCGTTCAATACCTACACGTATGTGAAATAACCGAGGTTATTATTGGAAAAAAATTAACGTATAGTTGGCGTTATGATGGCTATGAAGGAATTTCATATGTATCGTTTGAATTATTTGAAGAAGGCGCTAATACTAAATTAAAACTAACTCATACAGGCTTGGAAACGTTTCCGGCAACTAATAAAGATTTTGCAGAAGAAAATTTTGTGGCAGGATGGAACCATTTTATTAATATCAGTTTAATCGAATTTTTAAATAAAAAAGAAAATGTAACAGAATAAAGTTGAATTGTCAGTTCGAACTGTCACCCTGAGCGGAGTCGAAGGCTGAGAACACTAAGAAACTTACCTTAGAATACTTCTGCTTTCCTTTTTTTATTCGGATACAGTACCATAAAAAATCATACAACAATACATTCAAAAATTAATATCATGAAAAAAACAAACGTAGTTTACTGGGTTATTACTGCATTATTTGCATTATTTATGGCTTTTACAGCAATTCCGGATATTTTAATGGTTGCAGATGCAGTTACATTTATGAATCATTTAGGTTATCCTGATTATTTTACACCGTTTATTGGGGTAGCAAAAGTTGCAGGGTCAATTGCTATTTTAATTCCCGGTTATCCACGCATTAAAGAATGGGCTTATGCCGGTTTGGCATTTGATTTAATAGGTGCATTATATTCTGTTATTGCAACTGATGGATTTCAACCTCAAATAATTTTTATGGTGTTACCGATGTCTCTTTTAATGTTATCCTATTATTTTTATCATCAAAAAATAAAAAACGAGTAATATCCAACTTATCTTTTTCTACTAAAGAGTTTGCTTTCAAAGTTAAGAGAGTTGCATTTGCTTGCTAGTAATTATCTTTACCCAAAACTTCCGCAGCTTCCATTACAATCATTTTTACATTTTCATCGTACTGTAAAACTAATTGCTTGAGCGGATTTAATTTATTTTTATCAATCATTATAAAAATAATGTCTTTGTATTCGGTATTCCCCAAATCATTTCCTTTAATGATGGTTCCTGATATTCCAAGATTTTCTGAAATAATTAAACTTAATTCATTCAAATTTTTGATGGAAGAGATATGTACAATTTTTTGATTAGATGCGCCAACTAAAATTAAATCAATTAACTTGGAACCTACATAAATACTTATCAAACTCCACAAAGCCAGTTCAATACTATGAAATACAAAACCGGCCGAAGCAACAACCAACGCATCAAGTATTAAAATAACAGTGCTTGTTTTCATATGTGTATTTGCCGAAATGATTTTGGCTAAAATAGTTCCACCACCTGCTGATGCACCTCCTTTAAATATTAAACCTAAGCCTGTTCCAACAGTTACTCCTCCATATAAAGTTGCCAGCATTAAATTACTACTTAAACTTTGCAGGTGTATCCACTGCGATAAGGCATCAACAAATAATACAATAAAACCAATACAAATAATGGTTTTAATGGCAAACTTCTTACCAAGATATTTTAAGCCAATTAATAATAATGGAATATTTACCAAAGCCATTAAAATTCCAATTGGTAAATTAATCACATGATGTAATACAATAGCTAAACCTGCTGTACCTCCGGTTGCGATATGATTGGGAGAAAGAAATCCTACCACTCCCAAAGCCATAACCAGACTTCCTGAAATGATAAAGCTATAATTTAATAATTCTGTTTTAAAAGGTTTCATTAAGCAGTATAAATGTGTGGCAAAAATACAAAATGATACTCTTCAAAATTCATGATAATTGGTGTTAAAATAATGCCTAAATTCTCATAACTCAATATAATTTATAATTTTGTTTTCTCCTTAAAAAGATGAGGACTAAATACGTATGATAAAGAAATTATTAGATAAAAAAGAAAATAACCATGTCTGGAATTTCTCTACAGTTGGAGGAGTAAAACGGGTTAATTTGGAATCAGGCGCTGATTTAATGAACCTTGAAAATTTAGATCCTAAATTATGGACAGCTTTGAGTTGTCCGGTTAACGGGTTAGAAATTGATAAGAAAACTTTAGAATTAATTGATGCCGATAAAGACGGACAAATAAGGGTTCCGGAAATTATAGCAGCAGTAAACTGGATTACCTCTATTTTAAAAAATCCGGATGATTTATTAAATAACGAATCTGTGTTTCAATTGTCTTCTATTGATGAAACTACAGAACTTGGTAAAACATTATCCGACTCTGCAAAAATTATTTTAAAAAATTTAGGAAAAGAAACAGCCATTAAATTAACGGTTGAAGAAACATCCGATACCGAAAAAATATTTTCCGGAACCAGGTTTAACGGAGATGGGATCATTACAGAAGATACTACAAGCGAGTTAGAGTTAATAACATTGATTAACGAAATTATAAGTTGTGTGGGTTCTGTTGCCGATAGAGGAGGAAAGCAGGGAATTAGTTTGGATATGCTGAATGCATTTATGGATAACTGCGAAAAATATTCAGCTTGGTACTCTAAAAAAGAAGCCGACTTAGCTACTATTTTTCCTTTAGCAGAACAT
>JAEUTR010000334.1 GCA_016787365.1 Bacteroidia bacterium | reverse complement strand
GGGGAGTTCGCAGTATATTTATGTATTAGCGGTTGTATTTATTTCAGGTTTCTTTTCTGAACTGGCGGGTGTTGAACCAATCATTGGCGCTTTCCTTGCTGGTTTAGCTTTAAACAGGGTTATACCTCATAATTCGGTATTAATGAACCGTGTAATTTTTATTGGTAATACATTATTTATCCCTTTCTTTTTAATAAGTGCCGGAATGCTGGTTGATTTTAGTTTGTTTTTAAAAGGAACGGATGCTTTGATTTTTGCCGGTATTTTAAGCGTAGTGGCATTGGTTACCAAATGGTTGGCAGCACAGGCTACAGGTATTATTTATAAATACACCAAATATGAAAAAAGAGTGATGTTTGGTTTAAGTGCCTCGCATGCAGCAGCTACATTAGCCGTTATTAAGGTAGGTTATGATATTGGTTTGTTTGATCAAAATGTAATTAACGGAACCATCATTTTAATTTTGGTAACGTGTATGGTAAGTTCATTTGTTACCGAAAGAGCTGCTCGTAAAATTGCAATGACGGATAAAGAAACCTCCAAGAAAATTATTGACAGAACAGAACGCATTTTAATACCTGTAAGTAACCCCGATAACATCGCCCGGCTAATAGATCTGGCTTTAATTATTAAAGATGATAAATCTCTCGAACCAATTTATCCTTTATCTATTGTAGAAGAAAATGAAGATGCCGATGAAAAGATAAATGTGGTGAAAAAAGTCATCGATGGTGTTGTAGAACAAATTTCGTCGGGAGATAAAAAAGTTCAGGTACTTAAAAAAGTTGATTTAAGTATTGTGGATGGAATTGCCAGAACAGCAAAAGCCTACAGTATATCGGATATTTTAATTAGTTGGAAAGCTCAACAAGGCACCGGAAATTTAATTTTTGGAAGTATAGCCGATAATTTATTGGTAAAAACAAAGCAATCCATTATTATTTCAAAAGTCATTCAACCGCTTAATACTTATAAGCGTATTATTGTTCTACTATCACCCAACTCCGAGCTTGAAAGTGGATTTAATTTGGTTGTACGTAAAATCAATGTGATTTTAAAACAAATGGGCAGTAATGCCATTATTTATGGGCAATCAAAAAGCATTGATGCTTTTATCAATTTAAACAAAGATAAAAAACGTGAATTTTATAATTACTTAATCGTAAGTGGTTTTGATGATAGCGATATTATTGATAATGTGAAGGAAGATGATTTGTTTATATTTTTAAGCAGTCGAAAACAAACGGTATCATTTGATTTTCATATCGACAATATGCCAAAAACATTGAGTAAAAATAATGAGTTTACCAGCTTTATTGTATTTTACCCAGAATCTTTAAAATCATTAAGCGACTCGCAAATTACCGAAATGACAGTTCCGGCAATTCAGGAAAACATTGAAAAGGTAATTCAGTTAAAAGATAAAATTAAAGACATCCTGAAAGGGGATAAGTCGTAATAGTTGAAACAAAGTTGTCTGTAAAAACATCATTTTACAAATTCCAGAATATCTCCGGGCTGACAATCGAGGGCTTTGCAAATAGCTTCGAGTGTACTAAAACGAACGGCTTTAGCCTTACCTGTTTTTAAGATGGAAAGATTGGATAACGTTAAATCCACTTTTTCCGAAAGTTCGTTCAACGACATTTTTCGTTTTGCCATCATCACATCAAGGTTTACAATAATTGGCATAGCTTATACAGTTAATTCGTTTTCAGTTTGAATTTCAACGCCTCTCTTAAAAATAGAAGCAATAACATAAATAACGGCTGCCATTAAAATAAAAGCTTCACTATCCGCCCAAAACTGATTCAGCACATCAATTTCATATCCATGATGCATTAAATTTTTGGCAGATTGTTGGGCTATGAAACTGATAAGACCTATGGAAAGTGTATAATAACTCATGGCTGTGATTTTATCGGCAACATAGCGATTGAATGGTTTTTCCAAATCAAGTTTGATTAGTAGCATGATAACAACGTAAAAAAGCAACGTTTTTAAAATGGAGATAGCTAAAACAAAACTATACATACTAAAAAACGCCCATTTACTGCGATCATACATCTCACTCAAATCCATTTTTTGATAAAGATTGTGGACAAATTCCGGCTTATACAAACTGAAAAAG
>JAEUTR010000156.1 GCA_016787365.1 Bacteroidia bacterium | reverse complement strand
TATCTTAGCATTATCTTTCGTTACGCAAACACTGCTTTTTGACTATTATAATGACAAGTCAAAATCATTAAGTGAATCATTCAATGCACAAGCTATGGTAGACAAAGGTTCTGAACTTAAAGAAATAAAATATTTCGTTTCAACACTTACATTAGACTCTGTATTTAAAACAAAATATCAAGAACTAAATATTGGTTTAGCTGCACAAAAAATTGCCATTGGAAAAACTATACAAATTAGCAATCTTGACACCAATAAACAAATTAAGGTTGACATGTGTAATGAACTTATACAAGAATCTTACAACGTTAAAACATTTGAAGACTATATGAAGTTTATTGAGATTGTAAATCATCAATATGTTGGAGACAAAGTAATAATCAATCAAATACAAAAAATTGAAAAACGTAAGGACGTATTTAGGTGGTTATTTTGGACATTATATCTAATTGGCACGATGTTTTTAATTGGCTCGACTATCAAAGAAAAGAAAAATTAAATCTGTTGCAGTAAGAGCACCTTAACTTATGCTCGGAGACAACAAAGTATTTGCAAAAGCGGCAGAAAGGTTTTTTAATTTTTGCTCTGCAAATGCCTAGCAACATTGTATCTTTAAACAAACATTTCGGTAGACAAAGTTTCAAGGCCCAACTAAAATTTAGCTGCCAAACGTTACCAGCAAGGATCGGTCACCAATGTCAGACAAATCTGGTAGGGTTATATGGGCATTGCTAAAAACCTGACAGGTGTTTGATGTTAACAAGATATAATGATTCTAAAGTCTACTATAAAAATGACTAGAAATATCACTAAAATTTAAAAATGCTTTAGGTTAGTTCCACCAAAAAATCAAAAAAGAATTTTTATATTTAGTCATGGGAAAATTCTTTTTATACGTTTTATGTTTTTTTATGATTAAGACAACGGTCTTGGCTCAACGCGTAAAACTTAAAAAACCAATGACAGAACAAGAAATAAAAAAAGTTAATCAAAAATTAACCGATTGTTTTTTGTTTGGCGCTAATTTAAAAGTATCATATTTCACCAAGGATTTGTTTACAAATAAGGTAGTAGAGGAAAAGGAAATGACCCTTTCATTTATCGATAGTAATGTTGCTAAACTTAAAGGAGATAGCAGAGATGCTAGTTTTTGTTTAGATATTTCCGGATATTATTCGAGGCTGAATATGGAAAAAGAAGCAGATGAATACAGAACAAAGGCGATAAATTATTTTAAATCGATTATTGAACAGTATCCAGATAGCGCCGAAATATATTTTTTGTTAGGGAGTACAGTTAAATTTAATGTTGATATTGAAGGCTGTATGAATTATTATCGCAAGGCCTTATCAATATATCCTTCATATAGTGATGCTGCAGCTATGATGGCTCAAAAATATGCAATGGTTGGCCAGTTAGATTCTACCTATAATATTATAATTAATCATATTAATCATTTTCCGAAGGATACAGCATTTTATTTATCTGCTCCAATTTATTACTTATCAAAACAAATTTCTATTATCCAAAAAATTCAAACCCTTGAAGAAATTAAAAATTATTCACTTGATTCTTTAACTTCTATGCC
>JAEUTR010000333.1 GCA_016787365.1 Bacteroidia bacterium | reverse complement strand
CTTTTTCATAATAAGGTTTTGCCGCAGCATTACCACCTATAGAAGCTTCAAAAGCCTTAGTTACTCGTGTATTATTTTCTGTTAAGTTTTCCTTTGATTTAACTAAACTCTCATTTACAGACAAGTAACCCTGTAAAATTTGTTTAGATACGTTCATTGCCAAAAGTGCTGTCAATACGAGGTACATCATACCGATCATCTTCTGCCTTGGGGTTTCTTTTCCGCCGCCTGCCATATTCTTTAATGTTTTTTTAGATTAAAAGTTAAATAAGATATAGTAAATGAATGAAAGAGAGCCTTTCATTCATTTACGTAGTGGGTTATACTATTTATTGAAATTCATAGCACCTAACATATTACCATAAATGGTATTAAGTGCTGTTAAATTAGTAGATAACTGAGACATTTCAGCACGATATTTTTTAGTATCATCTACTGAATCATGTAAGTTTTTCATTAAGTCTGCTAATCCATCATAGAATTTTTCAGTAGCTTCTAAGTGAGTACGAGATCCTTGTAATTGTAACTCATAAGTTGCGTTTAAAGCAGATAAATTTTTAGAAACAGAGTTTAAAGATGCTCCAATAGAAGAACCTGCATCATTAGATTCTGCTAAACTTGAAATTGATTCTGCTGCTTTACTGTATGTATCTGCTAAATGAGAAACATTTTTAGAAGCACTTTTAACGCTATCTACATATTCGTTAGTAGCTACTGTTGCATTACTGATATCTCCTATTTTACTAGCGCTATCACTTAAAGAACGCATACCTGAGCCTAAACTTTCAATTAATTCAGGTCCTATTTTAGCGTCTGCTAACATAGCATCTAATTGTGCTGATACTGGTAAACCACTATCAATTTTATGTGAATCTTCTTCATGACCACCCATACCACCTAATTCAGGGTATGCTAGAGTCCAATCATATTCTTCATGTGGGATATCTATTGCGAATAAGCAGAATAAAACTGCTTCTGTACCAAGACCACCAATTAAGGCAGCAGAGGCACCTGGCCAGTGCATAATTTTAAATAATGCTCCAACGATTACGATAGCTGCACCAAAACATGATGCTAAGTGTAAGTACTTTTTAAAACCGGTTACTTTAGGAAGTTTGCTCATAGCTTTGTTTTTTGTTTAGTTAGTGATTGTTTTGATTGTTTGGTTGTGTTTTATTTTTGTGTTTGTGTTTTATTGTTTATAAAGGACTAAATTTCATCTCCTTTTGAACGACCTAAATAAGTCATTACGTTACGGAAACCGATATAACATTTAGCTGTATCCTGATATTCATAAGTTCTTGAACTTACCTGTAAATAGTATCCAACATCTTTCCAAGAACCGCCGCGAATTACTTTACGTTTTAATACGTTTGCATCCTTATCCTGAGCTTCGTAAACATAATCAGGGTTTAAGTCATGTGCAAAATCATAAGCCGATTCATCAAACGCATTACTTGTCCATTCTGATACGTTTCCAGCCATACAATATAAACCATAATCATTAGGA